>JAGQVX010000040.1 GCA_020437755.1 Flavobacteriales bacterium | reverse complement strand
AAATATGGTCTTTAGAGAAAGAGAACAAAACGCTATACCCGAGTCTATCTCCGGGTGATGGTTTTTGGGTTGGGGGGGAAGGTGTTAATGGGGCGGGAGGGGGGGGAGGAAGCGCGTCTGTACGGGGGGGGTATTCCCGGGGGTTTAATACATTTGCAGTCCACAGGGAAGTCCAAATTTTTAAACTCCATACAGATATGAGCGAACAAGTCAGAAACCTCGAACCGAATGCACTTTGGAATCATTTTGCCGATTTGAACGCGGTGCCGCGTGCATCGAAGAAGGAAGAACGGGTTATCGAATTTGCCAAATCATTTGGGGAATCCCTGGGCTTGCCCACCATTGTTGATGAAGTGGGTAACGTGATCATTCGCAAACCGGCAACTGCAGGTATGGAGAATCGAACCACCGTGGTGCTGCAAAGTCACCTCGATATGGTGCATCAAAAGAATAACGATACACATTTTGATTTTGACACTGAGGGTATTCGCATGATGGTAGAAGGCGACTGGGTACGAGCTGATGGCACAACGCTGGGTGCAGACAATGGCATTGGCGTAGCATCGATTATGGCCCTCCTGGCAAGCGACTCTATCCCTCATCCTGCTATTGAGGCCTTGTTTACCATTGACGAGGAGACCGGTATGACCGGCGCACAGGGTCTGAAAGGTGGTTTGCTTAGCGGAGGTATTATGTTGAATCTGGATACTGAGGAGGACAACGAACTTACCATTGGTTGTGCAGGAGGAATTGACGTGACCGCTCGAATGACCTATGGAGAAGAGAATGTACCGGGAGGGTTTGCCGGACTGAAAATTACCGTGAAGGGACTTACCGGAGGCCATTCAGGAATGGACATCCATTTGGGAAGGGGCAATGCCAACAAACTGATGAATCGTGTGTTGTACCGCATGGACGAACAATTTGGAGTTCGCGTGGCATCGATTGATGGAGGCGGACTTCGCAATGCTATTCCTCGTGAATCCGTGGCGGTGGTGGCTCTGCCTGAAGACCGAAAGGCCGATTTTATTGCTGCGGTCAACCATTTGGCGGATGCCTTGAAAAATGAACACTCCACTACCGACCCTCAACTCGATGTTACCTGCGAATCCATCGCCGCACCTGCGAAAGTAGCCGATGCGGGATTCCAGTCGCGCTTTGTGAACGCCATGTATGGAGCCTGGAACGGAATTTACCGCATGAGTCCGGACATTGCCGACTTGGTGCAGACTTCCAACAATGTTGCTCGCGTGGAACTGAAGAATGGTGCTGCCACGGTGATGTGTCTGACCAGAAGCTCAGTGGAGAGTGAGAAAATGGATTTGGCGAATGCCCTGGAAGCTACATTCCGACAAATAGGAGCCGATGTCAATATGGACGGATCGTACCCGGGATGGCAACCGCTCCCCGGATCGGATATTGTGAAGCTCATGAATGAATTGTATGTGGAACGATTTGAAAGTCGGCCACATGTGAATGCATGCCACGCCGGACTGGAATGTGGTATCCTGGGAACCCATTATCCCGACATGCAAATGATTTCATTTGGTCCGAACATTCGAGGGGCTCACTCTCCGGATGAAAAGGTTCAGATCAGTTCAGTTCAGAAGTTTTGGGGATTCCTCCTTGAAACCTTGGAGCGCATACCGGTGAAAGCCTAAAAATAGAACGCGCGCATTTTGAATTGTCCGTCGCTGTTGAATTCCAGCGTTGGTGATGGAATTTTAATGAATCCCACTACTCCTGAAACGGCTTTGAACCAAGGGGCTTTGATGGGCAGACGAGACAAATCAATATCCAACGATATATAATACTGCCTGATACGATTCAGTTGTGGATAGCAACCGGGATGTGATGGATTTTCATGTCCGCCAAGCATATTGTGAGCACCGTAGCCCAAAGCTACATTCAACCATTTCGGGAAGGAATGCCGGTGGCCAAGAAATGAGGCAATATTGACCGAAAGCCAATAAGTTTGACCATTGTAGTCTTTGAGTAATTGTTCGCCAAAAGTACTTCCCAGCAACTCAGGACGATACTGTGCCAGAGATGTAGGAGAAGAGGAAAACTTCAAACGCATGCGCTGTTCCTTCCAAAGCATATCCTGAGCAATAGCCAGCGCCGTTCCTCCGGTGTTGGCAGCCATATCTCCCCATGAAAATCCCCATCCCCGTGAGTATCCATCCATGACCTCAATACCGGCTTGATAGGCCCAGCCCGTAATGCCCCCCCATATGCGTGCAGAACGGTCATTAACGCCGGCCCAACGCAAGGTTTGGACGCTGATCGTAGTGAGATGATAGGCCGTCATGAGATGCCCCGCTTTATCCATTTGAAGCCATTCACCGTTGTCGTTGAAAGTGTGGAATTTGCCGGTGTTGTAGTCTTTGTACCATGCAAAATACAGCCCTGTATATCCGACTGCGGCAATACCTACCCCTGCACCAATTACTGCCGGTTTTCGCCACGACGGAACCTGTGCTGAGATGGAGTCTGAATGGAGCTTGTCAGAACCACACATCGCACCTTGTAGGCCAAGGAGCAAGAATGCCGTAAGAGCCAGACTGAAACCAATTTTATATGCTGTGCGGGTCATGGAGTGCCTCTATATTCGTATTTCAACCTTTTTGCAGCGTTGCACGAAGGTAATTGAATTATCCACCTCGAAGAAATGACATTTTGAAATGAGAGCCATGTTGACAGCCAATCCGGCGGGGGATAAAGGGCTCAGGTTCTATCGTTTGATGGGCCTGATTGGCATGGTGATAACCGTGTTTTTTGCCGTCGTTTTTCTGGGTATCTACGACACGGGCAAAGAGTTGATCTGGGATCGTGTGCTTGTGTTTTTAGCTTCGGCGATTGTGTACGGTCTCAGTTGGAGCAATAGCATTCAGGCCAAGGTCATTTACCGCATTTCCAACATCAATTTTTACATTTTCACCATCCAGGTCATCTTCGCTACCGCATTCAATGCTTTCGAATTCACCTATCTCGTGTCCTTATTGCTTGCCATTCAGGCAATAACCATTTCCTTCAGGAGCGAACAGCAGGCCGGACAGTACCTCACGTTTGTAGTATTGGCTTCCGGGCTGGGACTGGCAGTGGTCCCGCCTCACAATATGAGTGGTGCTTTCATCTTTGTGACCATGATTGCTGTGGCAACGCTGATGTGGATCACCGTGAGGATCAAGGTGAAGTTCCAAAAATCATTCAAGGTGCATGAGGAGCTATTGCGCACCATTGTGTCCAAAACCGAGAACAGCATATTTATTACCGATTTCGAAGGTGTGATTTTCGATATGAATGACCCCGGCACGGATATGTTTGGGTACTCCCGCGAGGAAATTATCGGAGAGAATTTTTCACTGTTGCGCAAGCATGCCCTCACGGAAGAAGAGGATCACAGGGGGGTGACAGAAATGCTCAACAACAAGTTCTGGAATTCGGATATCGAACTGCGTCGGAAAGATGGAAGTGCCTTTATGGCGTACGTGAATGTGGCGTTGATCCACAAGTTTGGTAACCAGTTTTTGGTGTATAGGGTAAAGGATATTACGGCCGAGAAGGAATTTGAGCGTGAGATCATCAACGCTAAGGAAAAAGCCGAGGAAGCAGTGCGCATCAAATCACAATTTCTGGCTACCATGTCGCATGAAATTCGAACGCCTATGAATGGGGTGATCGGGATGACATCGATGCTGCAGCGTACCAAGCTCAATGCCCAACAAGCCAATTATGTGGACACGATTCAGAAAAGCGGCGAGAACCTGTTGGTGATTATCAATGATATCCTCGACTTTTCGAAGATTGAATCGGGTAAGATTGAACTGGACAATCACCGCTTTAATCTTCATGAAATGCTCACGGATATCCTTGAGTTGCTGAGTCCCATTGCTGCGGCCCGACAGTTGGATATGGCGTTGAAGATAGGTGCTGATGTGCCCAATGAGATTGTAGCCGACAGCACGCGACTCAAGCAGGTATTGATCAACCTCATTAATAACGCCATCAAGTTTACACACAAGGGAAGTGTACATATTGCGGTGAAGAAGGGTCGTAAGAACATGTTGAAATTCAGCATAAAGGACACGGGTATTGGGATTCCTGACGAGAAAATGGCCACTCTTTTTGATTCCTTCACACAAGTGGATTCCAGTACAACACGAAAATATGGCGGCACGGGGCTGGGGTTGAGCATCTGCAAAGAATTGGTACACATTATGGGGGGCGGAATTTCGGTCACCAGCCAGGTGGAGAAGGGGTCTCAGTTTGAATTCAGTATTGCTTTTGAAAATGCCGATTCACACGATGATACAGGCAATCGCGAAGAAGAGGAGCTGGATCAATTGTTGGCAACTCTTGACCTTCCCAATCGTTCGATTTTGATTGCGGAAGACAACATTATCAATCAGCAGGTAGCCATCATGCTGCTGGAGAATTTGGGTGCGCGTCCGGTAGTGGTTTCTAACGGTGCTGAGGCATTCGCCAAATGCAGGGAGTCCGATTTCGAATTGGTTCTCATGGATATTCAAATGCCGGAGATGGATGGAATTGAAGCAACGCGGCTCATTTTGGAAATGGATAAGGAACATCAGCCGGTGATTATTGCACTTACGGCAAATGCAATGAAAAGCGATCGGGACGAATGCAAGGCGGCCGGGATGCGGGCTTTCTTAAGTAAACCCATTCTCGTAGAGGCCTTGAAAAAGATCCTTGTCGAGGCATTTTCCGAGGTACAGATCTCGGAAAAAGGTGACAATTAAGTCTGTGTACCGTCCAAAGGTCGATCAACCAATTTGTTGCGTAAATTTGCATTGCAGCACTTGCACCTATGGGAGAAAGACTGAATTTGTCCAAATACTACGCACTGTTCCTGTCAACGGTGATTCTCTTGCTCATCGTAGCGCAGGTCATTCTGCATATATCGCTCTCTGATCAACAACACAACAGTACCGAAGTCAACATTGCAACACGCCAGGCTGAGCTCGTGACAGCCTTAGCGTTGAAGTCGCTGGAAATTCAGTCGCTTCCCGATTCTGCCTCGGCCCGAAAAATTGCAGAAAAGGATTTCAAAGTGCTCTTTCAAAAGTGGCAGGATTCACACCACGGATTGATAAAAGGCAGCGTTGCATACCAGTTGGATGGAGACAATTCAGAAGCGATCAAGACCCTTTTCAATGAACTCAATCCGGAGTATGCAAAACTCACCCGCAACGCCAAGGCAATTGTTGACGGCGCCAAGGGAGAAAAGTTATCCGAAAACGTAGCCGTCCTTGTCGGAGAGAATGAGAATTATCTCGATATCATGAAGCGCATATCCTATCAGTATGTGCAGGAAAGTGAAAGCAAGCTGTTGCGAACGAATGTGACCGCATGGATATTGACGCTTGTTACCGTACTGGCCTTGTTTGCGGGATTCTGGGTGATGATTCGTCCGTTGTTCAAGCGATTGAGTCGCCAAAATGAACAACTCGTTGACCTGAACAAAGACCTGGAGAAAACCAGTCAGGTTAAAAGCGATTTCCTGGCCAATATGAGTCACGAAATTCGTACACCGCTCCACGGCTTAATTGGAATGACCGATTTGCTCAAGCGCACTTCACTGAACCAAGAACAGTCGGAATACGTTCAATCGATGCGGAAATCCAGTGAGAATCTGCTGGTGATTCTATCTGATATTCTGGACTATTCGAAGATGGAAGCAGGTAAAATGGAACTCGATCCGCATGTGTTTTCGTTGGGTAAATGTGTGGATGAGGTGATCGATATGATGAAACCCTCCGCGGTAGAGAAAGGGCTGGAACTCATGTATTACCTCGAAGCGGATGTCCCCGAAAAGCTTTCTCTCGACTCCTTTCGACTCAAGCAGGTGTTGCTCAACTTGTTGAGCAATGCCATTAAGTTTACCGATCAGGGTGAAGTAGTACTAAGTGTGGCATTGGTCAATCAGAATGATGGGCTGGTACAACTTCGATTCAGTGTTAAAGACACGGGAATAGGCATTGATCCGGAACAAGGTTCTTTGCTGTTCAAGTCGTTCAGTCAGCTTGATACTTCCAACACAAGAAGGTATCAGGGAACCGGATTGGGACTGGCTATATGCAAGAACATCGTAAACCTCATGGGAGGTAAGATTTGGGTGAACAGTAAAACCGGACAAGGAAGCGAATTCTTGTTTACGGTGATTGGTGAATCCATGGAATCGGCCGAGGAGGGAAAACTTGATGTTTCGGCACTCAAAGGTTTGAAAGCGCTGGTTGTGGATGATAATACCACTAATCTGAAAATCCTTGTAAAGCAACTGGCCAACTGGGGCATTCAGGCCACGCCGTTTAATGATCCCGACCTGGTTGTTGACTTGATCAGCAATTTGAGGAAATTCGACTTCTGTATTCTCGACATGCAAATGCCGGGTATCGACGGCAAAGAGCTCACGCGCAGAATTCGCGAGCATTACCCGGATGAAGAGTTTCCGGTGATTGTGTTGTCTTCGGTAGGACGTTCAATCCTGGGAGATGATGAAGGCATGTACTCAGCTTATCTCACCAAACCGGTGAAACAATCGCACCTCCTGGCGACCATCAGTAAAGTGCTTGGGGTCAGCAAGCAGAGTTTAGCCGTGGACCAACTGAAATCGGGAACGCATCGCGGATCTTTCGATGGGAACGAAATTCGTATCCTCATTGCTGAAGACAACGAAATCAATCAGGCGGTAACCGCCAAAACCCTGGAGATGCTGGGGTATAAAACGGAACGTGCATTCAACGGACTGGAGGTGCTGGAAAAGGTCAATTCACGCGATTTCGATCTGATCCTGATGGACGTCCATATGCCCGACATGGATGGTGTGGAGGCTACGCGGAAAATCCGATCCATGTTGCATCGCGATGAGTCGCCTGTCATTGTGGGATTGTCGGGGGTGAATGATGAAGATGAGGTGAAGAAGTGCCTCAAGAGTGGCATGGATGATTTTATCACTAAGCCGTTTGACGCTGACGACCTGGCCACTATGCTGGACAACTGGTTCCCCAAGCACCACTAGCTCTATTCTTTCCTGGACTTTCGAACGGTTTTCAGGTCGAGTAAGTTGATGGGATTGGTGGACAATCCACTGACTTCCTTTCGTACAAAATGTGAAACCTGGTCATAAAACAGCGGAATTACCGGTGCTTGTTCCATAACCAGACTATCCAATTGTTGGTACAACGCCACGCGTGTCCGCCAGTCGTTTTCCTTGCGTGCACGCACGAACAGGGAGTCGAAGGATGCTGAGTGAAAGTGTGTATAGTTGGGACCGTCGGGACAAAAATTGGGAGAGAAGAACAAACCAAGGAAATTCTCTGCATCGGCATAGTCGGCAAGCCATGATTTTCGGAACAAGTTGACCTTGCTCTTACTCACGTACTCACGATGCGTCGAGGAAGGGAGCACATCAATGTTTACTTGCAAGCCCAATTTGCCGTAGGCGTGCTGCATATATTCGCACAAGTCTACATAATCCGCTGTGGTGGTCAGAACCAGAGGGGGAAGTCCTTGTCCGCCCGGAAAACCGGCCTCTTTGAGAAGCGCAGCAGCCTTCTCGGGGTCGTACGTGTATCCATAATTTCCATGCTCGTTGTAGCCGGGCAACCCCCGTGGAATAAATCCACCTTCTGCGGGAAATACACTGTTGTTGCGCAAGTAGCGAACCATTTCCTTGCGGTCGAATCCATAGTTCAAAGCCCGTCGCACGAGGACATTGTACAGCGGACTTTCCGTGCTCAATGGCAAGGTGTCATCCACTAAAATTCCTATGTAGTCGGTTTTGAGGAACGGTGTGCGTTGAAACCGTATGTGTTCTTGAAAAGACGGACTAAGCGTACCGTCGGGAGTAAGTAGTTCATCTTTGAAGGCGGGGTGAATTCCGCTCATGAAGTCATAATCACCCTTGAGCAATCCCAGGTACTCGCCGGTCATATCTTTGACAAAGTCAATGCGAACCGCATCGAGGTAGGGAAGGGCTGAGCCCTGACCGTCGCGTTGCCAGAAATGGGCATTCCGATGATATATCAACGCCACATTTTCAATCCAGAAAGCAAATCGAAACGGACCGGTCCCCACTGGATGACTACGAAAGTCACGACCGTATGTATCGATGGCTTCTTTCGGAACGACATCGCAATACTGCATACTCAGCATTCCCAAAAAAGGAGGGAAAGCCTCGCGCAGGTACACATGAAAAGTCGAATCATTGGACGCATGAAATCCGCCGTAGCGAGAAGTGTCAACCAGGTTGAAAACCCATTTGCCGGGACTGGCAACAACTGGATCCACTATCCTGCCAAAACTATAAACAAAGTCGTGAGCTGTTACTGCCCGGGTAGAGTCGGCTCCGAAACAGGGGTCGGAATGGAAATAAACGTTGGGTCTCAGATGAAAAATGTATTCCGTGCCATCGTTAAGGATGTCCCAGCTTTGAGCAATCAAGGGCACAACCGACATATTGCTGTCGAGTTCCACGAGGCCGTCGAAAAGCTGATTTACAGCCCAGATATTTTCCAGGTTGCGTGTGAAGGCGGGATCCAGGGAAGAGATACCGGCGCTTTCATTGTACCGAAATACGTTTAGGGAATCCTGCTGATGAGAACCGCAGGACCATAAAAAAGCGCTTACAAAAATGAATAAAACACCACGTAGCATCACGGGGATCAAATGTAGTCATTTGACCGCCTGAAGTGAAAAACGTAAGGGGAATGTTGTTCCGACGATCCCAATCAATTGGCACTAGCCGACTCGGGCGAGTTGCCTGCCATGATCGATCGAAGGAAGTCGGCACTTTCCGGACGGTAATAGCGCTCCGGACGTTCGGAACCCTGAGCCGTAAAGCGTTTCCACGAGCCTACCTTGATGCCCATTTCATAATATCCCTGTGATTCGACCTGGCCGTTGTCGTAGTAAAAGGTAAACATGCCATGCTCCAGATACAGATCTGAAACTTTGGTCATGTGTCCCTCCATACGAAGGTCACCACCAAGGGATCGCACGGTTGCCTTAAACGTACCGTCGGCTGAAGCCTCAAGGGTACGGATATAGGCCGCATTTTCTTGGGTTGTGGGTTGGAAAAGGGAACTCAGATATTGCGGTTCCGGGGATTGCTGTGCGTGTATGGCCAAAGCCATCAGCGAAAACAGAAGCGTGTGAATTAGGTTATTCATTGTTTTAAGCGGTGTTATCACGTATTACTCCTACGGGATTTACTTTAAAAAGTTGCTGAAAAAGTTTTTTCGATTGGTGAGCCAATGTGCTTTATACCTTTGTCCATGAACATTTTGGGCCATTTTGCGATTTTCTACAGAGATGTTTAATCGGATTTTACTCACAGCAACCCTTCTGCTATTCCTACAACACTGGATGTGGGCCGATTTTACGGTGAGTGGATACGTGCGAGATGCGTCCAGCGGAGAATCGATTATCGGCGTGAATGTCTATTCAGCCGATTTCAAGCATGGAACATCTACCAACACCTATGGCTTTTATTCGCTGTCGGTTCCCGAAGGATCGTATGACCTCAGATTCTCTTTTGTGGGATACACGATAACATCCCGCGAAATCGTGGTTTCATCCAACATTGAATTGAATATTGAGCTGGAGCCAATAACCATTGTTACGGGAGAAGCTGTAGTCACAGGTGAAAAAAGCGAATTGGTGGAGAGCACCGATATGGGGCGGATGAAACTCGAAATGGAGCAGGTGAAAACGCTTCCTGCCCTGCTGGGTGAGGTAGATGTACTCAAAACCATACAGCTACTTCCCGGAATTCAATCGGCAGGTGAAGGTAATAGCGGATTCTACGTGCGGGGCGGCGGACCTGATCAAAACCTTATTCTTCTCGACAACGCCACGGTGTACAACCCATCCCACTTGTTTGGCTTCTTCTCCGTTTTCAATCCTGATGCGGTAAAGCATATCGACATTATCAAAGGGGGAATGCCGGCGATATACGGAGGACGACTTTCTTCGGTCCTCGATGTGGCGCTGAACGAAGGCAACAATAAACGCTACCGCGCCACGGGGGGAATAGGTGTGATCTCTTCTCGGCTCACTGTTGAAGGACCCATCGTTAAGGATAAGAGTTCGTTTATCGTTTCCGCAAGGCGCACGTACATCGATGTGCTATTGCGCCCGTTCATTGACACGCGGACCGATTACGCCGGAAGTTCCTACTTTTTTTACGACCTCAATGCGAAGCTCAATTACCGGCTCAACGATAAGAATCAACTGTTTCTCAGCGGTTATTTTGGTCGCGATGAGTTTGGTTTTGCGGATAAAGAAGCAGGTTTCAAGGCATCCATTCCCTGGGGAAACGGAATTGCCAGCGCGCGGTGGACGCACCTCTTTTCTCCCAAGTTGTTCATGAATACTTCGGTCAATTTTTCCGACTACACGTTTCAGTTTGGCATGAATTACGGCGATTTTGATTTTCGCCTCACATCGGGAATTCGCGACTGGAGCGGGAAGGTGCAGTTCAATTATTATCAATCATACAGGCACGAGGCCAAATGGGGAATCGATTATACCTATCATCAGTTTACTCCCACATCCGTAAAACTGCGCAGTGGAGATACCGATTTTAATACCGGAACAGAGACGGTGCTCTACTCCCATGAGGCGGCCCTCTATGTGTCAGATAGCTATGACTTCACAGAGAAGTTTCGCGTTACTGCGGGGGTGCGCCTGTCGTATTTCGCCCATGTAGGTCCTTACGTTCAATATACGCAGGAAGATAGGGGGGGAATATCTCAAATTGAAGGGAGGACGGAGAAGACGTTTCAATCCGGACAGATTATCGCAGACTACCTCAAACCCGAACCCCGGTTGGCGATGCGATACTCCATCAGTGAAAAGTCGTCCGTAAAGGCCAGTTACACCCACAATTATCAGTTTATCCACCTGGCGTCCTTGTCGGCCACCTCATTGCCTACCGATATCTGGGTTCCTTCTACCGACAGGGTTAAGCCACAGTTTGGACAACAATATGCAGTAGGGTATTTCCAAACGTTTATGAATGGAATGTTTGATGCCAGTGTTGAGGTGTATTATAAAGACATGCGAAATCTGGTAGAATACAAGGAAGGTACCTTGCTGGAAGATCAGGTGAACGACAACATTGACAATCACTTTACCTATGGCAGGGGACACTCGTATGGAATTGAGATCTTCCTCAACAAAAAGCTGGGCGATTTTACCGGATGGATTGGATATACCTTGAGTCGCACGGAGCGAATCTTCGCCGAAATCAATGAAGGCAATCCATATCCGGCGAAGTTCGATCGAACGCACGACTTAAGCGTGGTACTTTCCTATAAACTTAAGGAGCGGTGGGTATTCACTACAACCTTTGTTTATGGAACCGGCAATGCCATAACCTTGCCGGTAGAACGTTACTTTATCGAAGGCCGAATTGTTGACGTGTATGGCCCAAGAAACAGCTTCCGTATGGATCCCTATCATCGATGGGATCTTGGCGTTACCTACAATGTATCGAAGACGAAATTCAAGCGCAACAAGGAGACCGGGGAGAAAGAGGAGGTGAGAAGGAGAATTGATTCCAGCTTCACCCTTTCCGTGTACAATGTGTACAACAGGAAAAATCCGTACTTCATTTATTTCACGAATGAAGGAGATTTACAAAGTGGGCAGTTGGATGTTGCCGCAAAGCAAGTAAGTTTGTTCCCTGTTTTACCTTCGGTAACCTGGAACTTCAAATTTTAATGATCAAAGCACTCCGATACCTCGACAAGTATTTTTGGAAATACAGAACCCTCATGCTCTTGGGGCTGCTGTTCATCGTCCTTACCAATATCTTCGCCGTACTGTCCCCATTCCTGATCAACAATGGAGTGAACGTTCTTCGTGAGTCGAAGGCCAACTTCATCGATCCCATGAATCAGCAGCTGGCCGACAATCCGGAGTTTGACAAAGATTCTTTGTTCGAAGGGGTTACCATCCATATTCCGGGTGTGGTGGAGAAGTTGTCCAACTGGACGGGCTTATCCATCAATGAGGTTTCGGGTATAGAGTCATACTCCGATTTTCTTGCTGCCATGGTGCAGGTAGCCCTGATCTTGGCTGTGCTTTACGTGATTGTGTACCTCATCAAAGGAGTGTTTTTGTTCCTCACCCGACAAACGATTATCGTCGTGAGCCGGTATGTGGAGTATGACCTGAAGAATGAAATTTACAACCATTATCAGCAACTGGACACCGCATTTTACAAGCGTAACCGAACGGGTGATTTGATGAACCGCATCAGTGAAGATGTCTCAAATGTTCGGATGTACATGGGGCCCGCGGTGATGTATACACTCAACCTCATTGTTCTGGTAATCCTAGTCATTTCGGCCATGGTGTTTATCGACATTGAACTCACCTTGTGGGCATTGACTCCGCTTCCCTTGATGTCGGTGGGTATTTACATTGTGAGTCGAAGGATCAACAAGAAGAGCGAAATCAAACAGAAACAACAGTCGAAGCTTTCTTCTATGGTGCAGGAATCCATAAGTGGTATTCGAGTGTTGAAGGCATACAACAGAGAACGTGCTCAACGCGATAGCTTCAAGGAGCAAAGCGACCTCTACAAATTCAAAACCCTCAGCCTCATTAAAACGGAGGCGATGTTCATGCCTATTATTGTCCTGCTTGTTGGCTTGTCTACCATTCTGACGATCTACATTGGCGGACGAAAGGTCATTTCAGGAGAAATGGAAATTGAGCAAATCTTCCAGTTCATTTTTTACGTCAATATGCTTACCTGGCCATTCGCTTCTGTAGGTTGGGTGACTTCACTTGTGCAACGTGCGGAGGCTTCTCAAGCGCGTGTGAACGAGTTCCTCAAGACTGAACCTGTTATTACCAATCCGTCGAACAGACCTCTCACCGTAAAAGGCGACATCGAGTTTAGGGAAGTTTCGTTTCGGTATCCCGATAGTGGAATACTGGCGCTCGACAAGGTTTCGTTTCGTATTCGTCCGGGCGAGACCTTGGCGGTCATTGGTAAGACGGGTAGCGGTAAATCTACGATTGCCGATCTCATTTGCCGGCTGTACGATGCCACCGAGGGTGAAGTGGTCATCGACGGAAAACCGATCAATGAGGTCAATCTGAGCGACCTCAGAACCGCAATAGGGTATGTTCCTCAGGACGTGTTTCTCTTTTCTGATACGATCTCCAACAATATCGCATTTGGTGTTGACGATGCAGGAGTCGAGCTCATTGAGCGCGCAGCTGCGGACGCCAATATTCATGACGATATCACCCACTTTGACAAAGGCTATGAAACCTTGCTTGGAGAGCGCGGGATCAATATTTCAGGTGGGCAAAAACAACGTATTTCCATTGCCCGTGCACTGGCAAAGAATCCGGATATCCTCATCTTTGATGATTGCTTATCGGCTGTAGATACAGAAACCGAAGAACACATCCTCGGAGCGCTGAAGCGCATTATGAAGAACAAGTCTTCTCTTGTAATCAGCCATCGCATCTCATCCATTAAACACGCCGATCGCATTATTGTGCTGGACAACGGACGTGTAGTGGAACAAGGAGTCCACGACGAATTGATCCAGAAAGACGGAGTATACGCAGATATGTATCGCCGTCAATTGCTGGAAGAACAGAACGCACCGCTCGACGAGAAAGACTAACTATCGGTAACGTCGTTGACAAAATCGAAAGCCTACGATTCCACGCGATTAGCCATTTGGCGAATGCCTGAATACCTTGTAAAAACTGGAGAATGCAGCCCTTGCAAGTTGCCAGGTTCCTCCAATAGTGTACCTCAGGATTCTCTCGCTATCAAGGACACAATTGGCCAAACAATCCAAGGAAAATGAGCAGATCCTCGGTAGTTACCATGTCGTCATTCGTGAGGTCGATTTCAGCGCAGTCGGACAAGCAGCCAAATCCACCCAAAAGCATCAGCAAGTCGGGCGTGCTGCGAATTCCGTCGTTGTTGTAATCTCCCGGACAAGGTACGTTGAGGAATTCATCACCATCGAGCGTACCGTTGCAGTTGTTGTCGATTCCTTCGCCAGTTCCCGGAGCTCCCGGATAGACGGTGTCGTTCATATCATCGCAATCGGTGTTGTCGAGGACATAACCGGGCACTACAGCATCGCAAGACAGCAGCGTGATGAGATCGTCTCCAAAACCGTCGTTGTCGTTGTCGGCATACCAAGTTGTAGGAGCAATGCAACTTCCATCGTCAATTGTAGCCGCAGCATTATAATTGCAAGCATTGCTGTCGGTACATCCCGCACATGAAATGTATTCGCATAGCCCATCATCAATAGTTGCCGTAGAGGAATAGTTACAGGCTCCACTGTCAGTGCAACCTGCGCACGAAGTGAACTCGCAAGAACCGTCATCAATGGTAGCAGTAGAGTCATAGTTGCACGCGCCACTATCGGTGCATCCCGCGCACGAAGTAAACTCGCATGAGCCGTCATCAATGGTCGCCGTCGAATCATAGTTGCACGCACCTGAGTTAGTACATCCCGCACACGTCAGGTATTCGCAACTGCCGTCATCGTTGGTTGCGGCGCTGTCGAAATTGCAAGCACCCGAATCGGTGCAGCCATAGCAACTGTAGTCGCATGAGCCATCGTCAACCGTGGCTGCTGAATCGTAGTTGCAAGCACTAGTATCCATACATCCCGGTGTGCCCACAGGGATGCAGAAATTGTGTGTTACCGAACTACCGTAGTTGGGCACAGCCATAACGGCAAGAATATTTCCTGAACCATCGTACACCTGATAGTTACCATCTATAGCACAACCTGAAGTGGTGCCATCCAATCCGTCTCCAAACGAGTCGTACATGGTGAAATCATAGCATCCCGCAGGCAGACAAAGGTTTTCGAAGTACGTCGTTTGGTTGCCGTAGGTAGTTGTTGGTCCGGCGGCAACTGTATTACCCAGCGCATCCACAACATCCCAGCTTACCTCACTTCCCCAGCAATCGGTGAGGATTTCTATAGTGATATCGTAGCATGGATAGATGCATGAACCGTCGTCGATCGTCGCGGTTGAATCGTAGTTGGAAGCAGCCGGATCCGTGCAGCCGAGGATTTCATTCACACAGTCGTAAACGGTGAAATTGATTGAATCTTCGTAGGTGAAAAAGTCGCCTGTTCCCGACACAACCAGATTGAAAGTCCCACCCGCTGCAGGCAAGTTGCTGAGGGTTAACGTATAGACTCCCGGACCAACATTGTTGTTGGAAAACGTGGCTGTAGCGCCCGCAGGCAATCCCGAAACCACCTGTAAGTTGACAGCGCCAACAAATCCCGCCATGACTTCCACGTCGAATACGGCGTCATCGGTATAGCAGATAAAATCATCGGCGATAGAAACATCAACAAAGCGGGGTTTAAGGAGGAACATGCCATCTTCTATGTGGCTCACAGCCACCACACCCGATTCAAAGTAGGGATAGTTGCTCCATGTACCGTTGAATTGAGGAGCGTCGCTGCTTGGGTACAAATCAAAAAAAGCAACTTCACTGAGACTGGCTGATGCTACATTGGTCAGATCCAATATGCGCAGTCCGCCGCGATAATTACTTTGGTAGCACAGGTTGCCATCGGTATATAGGTTGTGGTCGATGGCGGTGGTTGAAGAAACAAACGAACCAATCAACACCGGCGCATCAAGATCCTGAACATCCCAAATATAGGTGGTTGTATTGCTCACGGCACCATAGTACTCATCGAGCTCATCTCCCAATAGAAAATAGCGCTGGTCGGGTGTAAGCCATCCCTGATGCGAGTAGCTTGCCGTTCCATAAGTGGACACACTCACCGTCTGCGCATCTGTTGGATCAGTAACATCGGCAATAGTCAAGGCATCTTCATTCGAATTGAAGGCAATTTCCGAACCGGAATAATCAGTGTCAGGCCCCGTGTAAGTCACTACCTGCGCGTCGTGTGTATAGCCGTCAAGAGCGTATTCTCCGATGAATGTTGGAGAAAGCGGATTGTTGAGGTTAATAATGTGCAAGCCGCCACTAGCCAGACTCGTACCCACGGCGTATCCATGTCCGGTAGCCTCGTTGATCGCAATATTATGCGATGACCCAAAAAGGTTGTAATGAGCGTCAACGGTAAATGTTTCGGGCGGGGCAGCCACACTGCGCAGACGGGTAAGGTCGAAGACCTGCATACCATGTCCACCGGCTTCACTTACGATGAAGGCATAATCGTTGAATACCTTGATATCCCTCCAAATACTGTTGCTGGTTTGAGTTGGGAGAATCCCCAGATAAACCGGATTGACCGGATCAGAAATATCGAAGAACGAGGTACCATTGGTCATTCCCAGCAGTACATATTCCTTTCCATCAAGGGCATCGGTCCAGCCCCAAATGTCATTCATCTCAATATTGCTCCCAAAGGTTGACGATGGAACAATAGAAAGCAAATCCACATTGTTGCAGGGGTAAATTCCGGCATAACCGGATTCACAAGGCGTTTGAGCCTGAACAATAGAAAAGGAGAGCAATAGGGTGAATGCAAGAATAATACGATCGCGCATGTCTTGGTTTATTTGGTTAAAGCGAGCCTTAAAGATACGACTAATATGGAAAACTGCGATTTTCTCAATCAATTGATCACATAGTGTGGGTTGAGAAAGAAGAAAAATGACTTTATGCAAAGTGAACAACAGTTGGCCTTCCCTGTTATATTGGCAGGAAAATGGAATCAGGTACGTCAATATTAATCGCCGGTGGTTCAGGATACATTGGTTCTGCCATTCGGCAAATGGCAAATCAGCGCGGCATTGCTTGTAAGGTGCTTACCACATCGAAAAGACAGGCCGATGAAGAGGACGGATGGTATTTTTGGGACCCAGAGCGGGGGATTTTTCCTGAAAAGGCTCTCGAAGGAGTGAGTACCATTATCAACCTTGCGGGATCGAGCATAGGCGGTTCCTGGTCGGCAAAGGGCAAGAAAATCATCCGCCGAAGTCGATTACTTCCCGCCGATTTACTGGTCAAAGCTCTGCAAACTTACACGCATCAAGTAAAACGTCTTATCCAGGCGAGTGCCATTGGTTACTATCCCGACTCACCCCAGTGGATGGAGGAGACCAGTGCTGCGGGAACAGGCTTCCTCAGCGATGTTTGCATTGATTGGGAGAGCGCTGCATTGAAAGTCCCCAAAGGCATTGACCGCGTAGTAGTCCGCATCGGCGTAGTGATTTCTCCGGATGCCCCCGTGGTTGAAAAACTCAAGTTTCCGGCGCGTATGGGTATTACGGTGATCCCCGGAAATAAAAGCACGGCTGTAAGCTGGATTCATAGTACCGACCTTGCGGCGGCGTTTCTCCATTTGGCGAATGCCTCCATAAATGCTGGAATATACAACGCTGTGGCCCCGGAAGTGGCTACCAATGTCTACTTCTATCCCGCCATCAATGCCTGGCATGGAAAGCAATGGCTTACTGTTGCCGTTCCCTCCTTCGTATTGCGCACCATGCTCGGAGAGAAGTCAGCCCTGGTGCTCGATGCCCACCGTATTTCCTCTGAACGCCTGCGTAACTCGGGCTTTACGTTCCAATATGCACAACTGGACGATTGTGTGAAAGAAAATCAATCATGAACATTCCTGCATCACTTCAAAATGTACAGCAACCCATATCCATTATGTGGTTTCGTCGCGATTTACGTGCCGAAGAAAACAGGGCTTTAACCGAAGCGCTAAAAGGTTCCGAGAAGATTGTTCCTCTTTTCATTTTTGATACAAACATCCTCCAACACCTGGAACCCAACGATCGAAGGGTATCATTTATCCACGATGCATTGCAACGTCTGCGAAAAACATTTCAGGAGCATGGTTCCGACATCCTCGTTGTCCATGGAAAGCCAAAGGAGGTGTTCAATAAGCTGTTTGCCTCCCTCCCCGTTCGAACGATATACACCAATAGAGATTATTCGGCCTACGCACTTAGCCGGGATGAACAAGTAGGCGTTTTGGCCAAATCCATGGGAATTCGTTTTAAGTCGTTCAAAGATCACGTGATGTTTGAACCGCAGGAAGTCTTGAAAAAAGTCGGAACGCCCTTTCTGGTTTTTACACCTTTTTCAAAAGCTTGGAAAGCACGATTGGAAGAGCATCCTATGGATGAAATCCCACCGGCCAGATTAGCCAATTTGCAGTCTTTTACGTCTCAACTACCGGCACTGGAACAACTTGGATTTGAGGATCAGCACATCGATAGCACTCCTCCTTATATCGCTCCGAAGTTGCTGAAAAAATACAAGGAGAATCGTGATTTCCCGGGAATCCCCGGTACTTCGAAAATCAGCGTTCACTTGAGGTTTGGAACGTATCCCATTACCCGCGCTTTTCGCCTGGGAGCCGAGCACAGTCCGAAATGGTTTGATGAGCTTATTTGGCGCGAGTTCTACCAAATGGTAATGTACCACTTTCCCGAATCGGCCAAAATGGAGCTCAAAGCGGCGTATCGACGCATTCCATGGCGGCATGATGAAGAGATGTTCACCCTCTGGACCGAAGGGAAGACCGGTTATCCTTTGGTAGATGCGGGCATGAGAGAATTGAAAGAAACGGGCTATATGCACAATCGGGTGCGCATGGTGGTGGCCAGTTTTCTGGTCAAGCACCTGCTCATCGACTGGCGGTGGGGAGAACGCTATTTCGCGCGTGAATTGCTCGACTATGAGTTGGCGAGCAATGTTGGAGGGTGGCAGTGGGCTACGGGCAGCGGTTGCGATGGTGCGCCATACTTCCGGGTGTTCAATCCGACGCTGCAGCAGGAACGCTTTGATCCGGATATGAAATACATTCGAAAGTGGGTTCCTGAAATTGATTCGGCTCAGTATCCCGCCCCAATTGTAGAGCATTCCTTCGGGCGTGACAGGGCACTGGAAGTGTATGGAGTGGCGCTGAAAAACTGATGATTGTCCTGCTATAAACGGTGAATTCCATACATCTTTGTGCTATGGATGAACTATTGAAAGGCTTAAAGGTCGTGGAACTGGCGAGCGTCCTTGCTGGTCCGGCAGTGGGCATGTTTCTTGCCGAACTGGGTGCAGATGTCACTAAAGTTGAGGCTCCCGGAGGTGATGTTACGCGAACATGGAAGCTCCCCACCGAAGACCGTAAGGCAACGGTGAGCGCCTATTTTTCAAGCGTAAACTATCGCAAAAAATACATAACACGTAATTTAAAGGAACCGGCTGAACTCGCAGATGTGGTGGGTTTATGCCATTCGGCAAATGTGGTATTGTCCAACTTCAGGGGATCGCGAGCCCGCAAATTTGGACTGGACTATGAATCACTTTCTTCGAAAAATCCGGATTTGATCTTTGTGGAGTTGCAGGGATACTTGAACGATGCTGAACGCGCCGCCTACGACCTGGTACTCCAGGCGGAAAGTGGATGGATGAGTATGAATGGCACTCCGGAATCGGGGCCGCTTAAAATGCCCGTGGCGCTTATGGATTTGCTGGCGGCACATCACATGAAACAAGCGGTACTTCTCGCTTTATACAAATGGAAGACTACAGGAAAGGGGTCGTTCATTCACTGTACCTTGGAAGGTTCTGCACTTTCTAACTTGGCCAATCAGGCCTCCAACTACCTCATGGAAGAATTCGTTCCTGCGCGCATGGGTAGTTTACATCCCAATATTGCACCTTACGGAGAGACCTTCATTTGCTCATGCGGACACCTCATTACCCTGGCTGTGGGAAGTGATCAGCAATTTGCCCGTATGTGCGATATACTTGGTAATGCGCAGTTGTCCGAAGATGAGCGTTTCAACAACAATGCCGCCCGGGTCATCAATCGCACCGAACTGGATGCCGAGCTGAGAAAGTTGGTGGCCAATCACGACCGTAAAAGTCTGTTGGCGACTTTTCACGATGCCGGCGTTCCCGCCGGAGCTATCAAGTCGCTCGATGAAGTGTTTGCCCAAACCGGCCCTGAAGCGTTAATCCGCGAAGAAGAAATTGAGGGGTATGCCACCAAACGTGTAACTTCGGTTCCGTTCATCATTCAATAAAAAAATGGCAAAAAAACGACTCGTGGTGCTCTCTGGGGCCGGAATGAGCGCGGAAAGCGGAATACCAACGTTCCGTGGTAGCGACGGATTGTGGGAAGGCCATAAGGTGGAGGACGTGGCCAGTCCGGAAGCATGGCAACGCGATCCGCTGCTGGTACTTGATTTTTACAATCAGCGACGGAAGAATATTTTAAATGCGCAACCCAATCAAGGGCATAAGATTTTGGCCGAACTCGAAGCGGTATTTGAAGTGGTCATCATTACCCAAAACATCGACGACCTTCACGAGCGCGCGGGTTCATCCAATGTTCTTCATCTGCACGGTGAAATCCTCAAGGCACGCAGTACCGGACCATCACAAGAGGTGTACCTGCTCAATAACTGGGAAATGAAGTGGGGGGATCAGTGCCGGGAAGGATATCAATTGCGCCCGCATATTGTATGGTTTGGGGAAGCCGTTCCCATGATTTCACCCGCCGCCGAATTGTGCTCCACCGCCGATCTACTCGTGGTTGTAGGTACATCCATGGCCGTGTATCCCGCAGCGAGTTTGATTCATTATGCCCCACTCGACATTCCAAAATACATAGTCGATCCCCATATTCCTTCGGTTGCAGGAGTACCCAATTTGCATCCCATAGCCCTGGGTGCAGGGGAGGGGCTTAAAGAATTACGAACCCGGATTACCGCAGGCTAGTAGCTTCAATCAATTCCCGCCTCCCAACGTTGATCCTTGTCCGCTCGAAGGATTGGCAATTCCTCCACTGGTGCCATCGCCGTAGAGGCTGTCGCACGACTGACCGAAAAGTCCCAAGAATAGCAGCACATCTGAAGAGTTAACGGCCCCGTCGCCATTGGCATCGCCGCCGTCACACACGGGTGCACCCGCATTCGGACAACCATAGTCGGCGAGAAGTAACAACAGGTCAGCAACATCGATATTGCAGTCGTTGTTTTGATCCAGTACAAAGAACATTTCATCCACCACCACAATGTCGTGAGCGTAGCTCACACTCCAGGCACCGAATTCGTCCTGGTTGCGCAGATACAATACATGCGGTCCCGGATTGGCGTCAACCAGCTCAAATTGCAACTCTCCGTCAAACAAATCTCCACTGGACACAGGTAGGAAGGTACCTCCACCATAGCCCGGGTCGACATCAAGGAAGTATTCAAAACCTGCCAATACGGGTAGAGGTCCCTCGTCTTCTTCCACAAGCAATTGAGAACGGTATGTCACGCTTTCACCGCCCTGGGCATCGTAAACACGCATACTCACAAAGTACACCCCGGGCTGCATTCCGGTAAAGTCATAGTTGATGGTAAATTCCTCCAAATCACTGTCTTGTGTGGCGTCGACAGGAATGGCAGCCGAAAAGTTGGCGGCACCGGCGTCATTGGAAATAACGTAAGCCAAAGAAGCAACAGTAGGTAAAACAGGATCCGGTTGGATCTCGAAAGTAGTTTCGTGAGTTGTGCTCCATGCTCCGTCGTCATTCACCACGCGCAAGCCCAACACGTGCACGCCGGGCGTGAGTCCGCTGATGTCGGCAGCAAGAAATCCATCTACTTGCGGACCGGCGGTAAGGGTCAAGGAAATGGCCACTCCCACACCGGGATCGGCATCAATGAAATATTCCCCGCCATGCACATCGGTCTGGTCTGTACTTACAGCAGTATAAGTGGCAGGCAATAAATAGGTCCAATAGGAATCGGGCGATACCTGGAGGAAAGTCACAATCGGAATTGATCCGCCACCACCTACATGGTAACCTCCAATTACAAAGGCGCCGATATCGGTACCATCGTTGGCATTTCCTACGGCAACAGATGTAGTCTGAACCTGATATTGTCCATCAGGACTGCCGGTTAAGACAAACAATCCCGCCGGATCTACTTCCGTGAAATTGGTAGGATCATTATAGATCGGTGATGCGTCGTTGGGTAGTCCGCTTGGGTCAAAAGGCGTTACCACGTCTGTACCAAAGGTGAAAATATTGGATTGGAATACACAACCTGCCAGATCCATAAAGGAGTGTAGGTGGAATATGGAGTTCATGAACAAAACCCCTTGCGTAATCGATTCACCGTTAACAATGGTGCAATGGTCCACCACCGTATTGGCGGCGTTCTCTATTTGCATGAGCAATGCACCGGTACCGAGCAACGGATTATTGGATATAATATTGAATTGAATCTGCGTGTCGGAACTCAATTGCACGGTCAAAGCTACCGAGCCGGCCGAGTTATTTTCAATAAAGTTGCGTTGCACAAGGGTGTTGTTGGCACCGTTCACCACGCACGCCTCAATCCGGTTTCCCGATACCTCTACAAAGTCGCAGTTGACCTCCAGATTTTGGATCGATAGTCCGCTGATTTTGGAGTTTTCGGCGCCGGCCACAAATTGGATCGAACCGCAGAGCGCCTCATCGGTAACGTTGGCCGTCGGATAGTTAGCCGCAAGAAAGTACCCTGATCCATAGATCTCAAGCGGTTTGTCGATGATCGCATTAAAAAAGTCGAAGTACACTTCCGATGCGAATCCGCTATTGGCTTCAACCAACAGGATATCTCCCGGCGCTGCTGAGTTCACAGCGGTTTGAAGCGATTGGAAATCGGCTGTTGACGACGGATTGATGTTTACCCTCCAGGTACTTGCCTGAGTGGTACATGCCAAAACCACCCCCGCCAGTGCCAACACTATGTTGAGCTTTATTTTCATGATGGGAGTTTTGATTATCGTCTTGATTTACCTTTAACGGTTGCCGAAGTACCACCACTTTGTGTTCCCTGTATGCTGCCATTGTACCGGGCAACTGAAGGAATAGGCGGCATTCCGCTTAATACATAAGTTGTAGTTCCACTGAACATGCCAATGTCGTTTCCATCGGCACCGGCATTTTCCGCCGGATTACCACTGTTGGGATCCGTGTTCCATGCGTTGAGCTGGTATTTGCCGTCCCTGCTCACACCATCCATCAGTGTGAAGCAATATACGGTGTCGGGCTGGTGTTCGGGTAATCCCCCAAAGTTGTTGTTGCCGGCTCCGCCCCAGGCGGTGAGGAAAGTGGAAGAGGCCAGATTGTAACTTACCGTAAGTGCCGTGCTCAACGGATCGATTTCTGACAATTCGAAGTAGTTGTTTTGAACTACTGCGTTGTGAAACAGGTTGTCGGGTTCACCAAAGAACAAATTGTTCAGGATTACGCCCGACCCGGTGGTGATTTTGCAGTTGTGAGCTCCACCTGCATTCGTGTTGTGAATGAAGTTGTTCTTTAAGGTAATGTTGGTGGCATTCGCCAAATCGACAAGCGCCGTAGCGTGCGATCCTTCGATGAAGTTTCCATTGATATACACGGAAGTCACCGGTGAAGCAGTTCCCACTCCCAGGTATTCCGTAATGTAACAACGCATCAGGCGCACCTGATTGGCGTCTATATTACACGTGCCAATGTGAATTCCGGCTACACGGGCATTGGGCGCGTTGATTTGGAGTTCTTCAATCGTCGCCGGACGAACATCCGCCTGGGTGCAATCATTGTCTTCCAGGAAATATCCGGTACCGAAGATGGTGAGGGAAATATCCAGCGTAATTAAGCCTCCGTCATACGGAAGGTCGGAGCTCTCAAGCAGCACCGTATCACCGGGAGCAGCATGGTTGGCCAGGACATCGGCCAGCGAACTGTGTACCGTAATTTCGTCGGCAACTGAAGGATTATTATTCACGCGAAGCAGTGTGCCCATAGATACCAATGGGACAAACAGCATGAGAATCAGTAGTGTTGAAGTGGCTCTCATCGGTTAATTGATTAAGTATTCAATACGTAAAAGTACGAAATTCCAAGGGCTATATTGGATTTCAAAGAAGTGAATGATTATTTGGTCAGGTGAATTGAGAATTTGGTCGAAACGGAAAGAATTCGGTTTGTGTTGTGGATTGGCGGTTACTCCATTTGGCCGCATGGCCCCTAACCTCAATATTGATAAGACCAACAAATATTCCCCAAAGGACACCGGCAGATTTCAACCTTGGATCTTCTATGGATAATTCATCATTGGGACGGGGCGACTGATTTCGTATTTTCGCAAACCTGAAAGAAATGACAATGAAGAATATTACTGTAATCGGAGCCGGAACTATGGGTAACGGAATTGCCCATGTCTTTGCTCAAAGCGGATATAACGTTTCTCTCGTAGATGTGAGTAGCGCTCAACTGGAAAAGGCAATTGCCACCATTACCAAGAACCTCGACCGTCAGGTTAAGAAGGAATTGATCGACGAAGCTGGGAAAAATGCGGCTTTGGGAAATATTAAAACCTATACTTCACTTGAAGAAGGAGGTGCCCACGCGGATTTGATCGTCGAAGCCGCAACTGAAAACGTGGATCTCAAACTGAAGATTTTTGGAGATATGGACCGTATTGCGCCCGAAGGAGCCATCCTCGCAACCAATACATCGTCCATTTCGATTACCAAAGTTGCTGCAGTGACCAAAAGGCCCGATAAAGTGATTGGTATGCACTTTATGAACCCTGTTCCCGTGATGAAACTGGTGGAAGTAATCCGCGGATATGCAACCTCCAACGAAGTGACTTCTACCATCATGGAAATGAGTAAGAATCTCGGGAAAGTTCCTGTTGAAGTGAATGACTACCCCGGATTTGTTGCCAATCGTATCCTCATGCCGATCATCAACGAGGCCATTATCACACTTCATGAAGGTGTTGCCGGCGTGGCCGAAATCGACACAGTAATGAAACTGGGAATGGCTCATCCTATGGGGCCTCTCCAACTGGCCGATTTTATTGGTCTCGATGTATGCTTGAGCATCCTCCGTGTTATGCACGACGGATTCGGAAACCCAAAATATGCTCCTTGTCCGTTGTTGGTGAATATGGTTACCGCCGGCAAACTTGGAGCGAAGGCCGGAGAAGGATTCTACTCCTGGACTCCCGGCTCTAAGGAATTGATTGTAGCTCCGTCATTCCAATAACCCCTATTTGCACGTCATGTTGAAATACGTAGGCTTATTTGTTCTTATCATGGGTGCAACGTTTGGCGCATCCGCGCAAATGGGCGGCGGATGCTTGGTTGAAGCGGGTTGGGCAGGATGGCCTATCGGACCGGTTTGCGCCGGGGATACCATCACGTTGGAAAACAACAGCACCAATGAAACAGGATGGACCTGGACTGTAAATGACATGACGTACGACAATGTGGAGGTGCTTCAAATACCCGCCACAGCTACAGGTACTATAAGTGTGGAGCTGCAGGCATACGATGATATGGGTTGCCTTGATGTACTCAGCGGACAAATTCCGGTGATCGGCATCAATGCCGTATTTCTGAACATTTCCGACACGCTTGGCCTGTGTGAAGGAAGCGCGGTTCAAGTGGCCACCACGGCAACATTCGACCATTATATGTGGAGCACCGGCAGTGAAGAATGGACCGTTATCATTGATGAAACTACAGCCCTTTGGGTGGAAGTGACCGACGATGAGACAGGGTGCAGTGCCACCTCCGCCACGCATCAAATCATCGTGAACCCCGATCCCGATCCGGAAATCCTGGTCGATGGCGCATTGTTCTTTTGCGAAGGAGATACCGTAATCCTTACTACACAGGAATTTCTGACTTATGAATGGTCGACG
The DNA here is from genome assembly GCA_020437755.1 of Flavobacteriales bacterium. Classification (GTDB taxonomy): domain Bacteria; phylum Bacteroidota; class Bacteroidia; order Flavobacteriales_D; family Sanyastnellaceae; genus JADFAK01. The sequence goes on along the minus strand of JAGQVX010000040.1, from coordinate 351 downwards.
GGTGATACCACCGAAACGCTGATTGTGACTCAACCCGGCTATTTCGCGGTGGATGTTACCAACGAGTACGGCTGCTCGTCGCAGTCGGCGCTGGTCCATTTGCAAATGCACCCTCAACCTTCCCCACAACTCCTTACCAGTAATCCACTAACCTATTGTCCGGATTCAGATTTCATAGTCACCTTTTCAACCGATTCCTCTTGGGTTGATGTTGAATGGTGGGATGGCAGTGGAGGATACCAGGCACAAGCAACGTCTCCTGGGTTTTACTATGCGTGCGTTATCGACGCAAATGGCTGCGTGGGATGTTCCAATCCGGTGGAAATATCAACCTATCCAACGCCGGTTGTC
>JAGQVX010000003.1 GCA_020437755.1 Flavobacteriales bacterium | reverse complement strand
CTGCAGTATCCTGGATTTCAAAAAGTGAATTTCCCAAAATCCTACAGAACACCTACGCCTCCATCGCAGAACTCATGTCTGAGTTGTGACCCCTGCAATTACTTTCTACCCCCGGCGGCATTACCCGTAGGACGGCGATTCACCAATTTGTCCAAATCGAGTGAAATGCCTTCAGAAGGCTTTCGGGTGTAATCGAAAATCTTCTTACCGTCCGGACTAATAAGCACACATTCAGGCACGGTGCGCACGTCGAACTTTTCATACACCAAGGGATCCGTTAACCCATACAGGATATCACCTGGGAAATCGGTGTGACTTTGAACAAATTCAACATAGGTAAGGTAGTCCTCGTCGAGCGACACCAGCACAAATTCGACTTGGTTCTTGTACTTGACCATGAGTTTGTCAAGGGCTTTCATCTCTGCCACACAGCTTCTGCACCAGGAAGTCGTGAAGAAGTAATAGACATATTTTCCTTCGTAGGTGGCATTCGTGAATACTTCGCTATTGTAATTTACAAAGCGGTAATCTTCCACCTGATATCCCTTCTCCCCTCTCCTGATTTCTGCCAGTACATTGTTGGCTACCGGCTGTAGCTTTCCAAACAATTCCGACGACGCGCAATCCTCTAGTGTTGCGGCAATTCCCGTTTTGTCCCATGAAGGTTGAAAGTAGATGTAGAACAAATTAGACATGATCGCCACACGACGTGCTGGTCCATACGACCAATAGGGATGATCACTTAATACCGAATCCAACTCATAGGCTTTTCGGCTCACGTTCACAGCGCGAAGGATTTCAATATCCCTTTTGGCGAATGCATGACTTTGAAAATAATTGCCATAGAAGCCATTGATGAAGTTGCAATACTCCGGATTGGCCACCTTTGGCTCCCGATTTTCAATGTATTCGTTGAACAGCTCCTCTTTTGGAAAACCGGCACTCAATTTGGCGAATGCCAGACTATAGCGAATATAATCGTGGAAAAATTCATTGTCCATGTGCAGATTATGACGCTTGAGTGTTTGATCTTCAAAGCGTTCCACGATATCCATAAAATTGGGACGTACCACTTTAGAAGTATCCTCCTTTTCGGCAGGAATCAGACCGGTATCCGACAAACGCGCGCGGCGGCTGCGGGTATATCCGGAAGTCTGTCCATACTGAGCCACAGCGATATCAGGAGCATGTTGCGAGAAGAATGTTTCAAACTCCCCATTATACTGAGCGATCCACAAGTTGATGTTATCCGCTTGTCGACCAAATTCAAGATCCACTCGATTGGCCGAAAGGGTGCGGCCTTGCTTTCCTTTCAGTCCGGGAACTGCGAATTCATATTCATGACCCGGCTCAACGATCATTCGGCCAACGACCCCGTTGATCTGCACGTCAATCACCGCTGTATGGTTCAGGTCCAATTCCAATTGGATTTGTCCGGTCTCCGATACCTCGAAAGGTGCAATCACCGTGCGGCGCTCCGACACGAAATCCTCTACCACTAATATGGCACCTTGCTGGCCGATATAATCGACCGCACGTCCACGCAACGTCACGTTCTGCGTCCACACATTCAAAGAACACAACACCAGTGCTCCAATCAGCAATTTCTTAATCATCCCATTTTACATTTTGCGGCAAGAATGCCGATACATCTCCTTTATTCTTCCATATTTCCCGAACCACCCGTGAGTGAATGAACGCGTATTCCGAATCGGTAAACATGACTACGGTTTCAACGTCCGGATACAGTTTCTTCGACATCTGGGCGATCGTCAACTCGTACTCTGCATCTCCCGAATTGCGCACACCTCTCAACATGTATTTGGCGCCTGCCTGCTTGCAATAATCCAAAGTAAGTCCGGAATAGGTCACGCACTTCACTTGCTCGTAACCGGCAAAAGTGTCTTCGATCCATTGCTTGCGTTGTTCGAGCGAAAACAGGTAGCTTTTGGAGCTGTTCACCCCGATGGCAACGTGGATTTCGTCAAAGAGAGACAGGGCGCGGAGCACCACGTTTTCGTGGCCGCGCGTTATGGGATCGAAAGAACCTGGAAATACAGCGATTTTCTTCATCTGTTTAAGTGAATTTCAAATTTACGGTTTCTCGGTGGAATCGTTTATGGCTTGAAGAAGCTGAAACATACCTGACCGTACTTTCGTGTGCGATCGAAATGAGGAACCTTTGAGAAATCCAACTGCGGCGGGTGCTCAACAATGATCATGCCGCCGGGAGCCAGCCAGGACTGCTGAAGAAGCAAGTTGGGCAGATTGGCAATTTGGGGGTGTTCAAAAGGTGGATCTGCAAAAATAATATCGTAGCTACCAATATTGTTTCCCATCAATCCGAACACATCGGCAGCAATGACATCTGCGATATCTTCAATTTGAAAATCTGATATGGTTTGCTTGATGAAGCGGGAGGCTTTTCGATCTTTCTCGACACTCAGCACCGAAGCTGCCCCACGGGAGGCAAATTCGTAGGTGACAGAGCCTGTGCCTCCGAAAAGATCCAGGACTTTAAGGCCTTCCATATCCATTTGATGGTGAAGGATATTGAACAAGCTTTCCCGCGCAAAATCAGTAGTAGGCCGACCGGAAAAAGACTTGGGCGGCGTAAATCTTCGTCCCCTGAGTTGTCCGCCTATTACACGCATGCAAACAAGTTGAACAATGATGAAAAATAGGGCTTACGTACTCCATGCAAACCAAGCGAAAGCTTCACTGAGTCCAGCGAATAGAGCAAACTCAGTTTGGGCCAATAGGTCTTAAGCAGCTCAAAAGTCTCGTCTCCCGAGTCAACGATACCGGTGATGTGAACAGGAGTAAGTCCGGGATCAAATCCCAACTGACTTGCAATATTCACGAGATGGTACAACACATCATTTCGGGTGAGATAAGGAAACCAATTGTACAATTCCAGTCGGTTGTCTTTCAGTACAACCACTTCCATTGCGCTTTCGGTAATGTTGAGATAACAAGTTGTTCCTTTGGAAAATCGGTGTCTTTGCAGAATACTCCGAATCATCATGGCTCCGGAATGGGTCACAATGGCATAGGGTTGTCTCAAATGAAACTCCTCATCCAGTCCGGGCGGCATATCAAAGGCAATATTGATTTTTCCTTCGGTCACAACTGCGGTGCACAGATTGGCCGGATCTGAGTTAAAATTAGCTTTGAACACCTCCTCACTCCCCACTTCTTCATCCAGAGAGGCGGGCAGTAGTACGAAGGGAACGTGATTCACTGCGATGACAGCGCTGCGGTATTCCTGCTGAAGATCTTCAATATCGCGGAGACTCTCCTTCCAGCTGGACTCCAGTGGATTTCCCACCCCCGTATAACGGTACACGGCACGCACAACACCCGAATCGGCTTCGGTTATGGAGTAGCTGAAGGCATCGCGATCTACCTGCACCGACAGATGACAGGCATTCGATTCAGAAAGTTGATATGTTTTATCCCGGAATTCGGCCGAGGATTTACTCACGCCAGTTTCCATCGGTGTGTGCTTCAATGAGGGAACCGAACATCAGCGTATCCTTCTTCAGGTACGCATGATCACGTCCGTAAGGATGTGGGTCTTTCACTTCAATAGTTGGCACACGCACGCCACCAATCTCGGTGGAGCTGGTATCGATGAGGAATTTATATCCACCCGGAGTATAAACGAGAGAGTCGAGTGAAATCGGGGGAAGTTTTTTACGGGTACGAATCTCGTTTGCCCACTGATTTTCGAAGAATGAAACGTAGGTAGTATCCACAATTTTATACCCTACTTTATCTTCTGAAATTAGCTTTTCCAATTTGGCCGGTGCCATTCCCAATACAGAAGCGACTGAATCCACTTCACCGCGGGTGATTACCAAGCCACGACGGTAATATTCCTCAGGTTCTCCGTCTGTAAGTAATGAATCGTGGAAGGTACCAGAGCGGTAAGGTAAAGCCACAGTTGGCTCAAGCACAAAAGTTTTGAGTTCATCAAAGTTATTAGTGTAATGACCGTATTTGTCGTTGTAGGCCTCTTCAGCTTCACGAATATCTACCAAACGCTGAATGGTGCGGGCATTGTACTGCTCCTGAGTCTCGAGATAGGTCATTTCGCTGGTAACGGAGTCATATACGGCATACGCCAAATAGGCTGAGGCCAGGACTCCAACGACCAACATGGCTTTGGCGGCTCCTCCGGAGATGCGTTCCGAGATAAAAGGTAAAATCAAGATGCCTGCTACAAGCAAGAATAGCGAGCCGACAAGCATTCCTTTCGGCTGAGCTTCAATTTCTGATGCTCCCAGGTACATTCCGAGGAATGCAAAGCCCAGAAGAATAAAGATGGCAGCAAGTACATACTTAAAGATTTCCTGTACAATCGGATTCATAGGAATTGCTTTTTCTACTTTATAAGAGCGACAAATCTACAATTTTTTTTCATTGACCTTGAGCCGCTTCAAGGCCACAAATAGAAAGATAATATCCCGTTCATATTGCATGGGGAATTGCTAAAAAGTTTCCTTTTTTTTGCCTGTCAATCAACACCTATTGAAGACACTCGAAGCATATTTACTGGATCACTTCGCTTTCCAGCCCACTGATGGGCAACGGCGCTTCTTCCTTGCGCTCGACCGCATGATGAACAGCAGCATGCCCCGTTGTACGCTATTGCTTAAGGGTTACGCAGGAACGGGAAAAACTACAAGTGTAAAGGCTGTTGTTGATGCCTTCAAAGAGCTGAAAGAACGAGCGGTACTCCTCGCTCCAACAGGTAGAGCAGCCAAAATCCTGGGTAGCTATAGTGGTCAGCAGGCCTTCACAATACACAAGTACATCTACCAGCAAAAAACCACAGCCGACGGGGGCATGGCCTTCAGCATGACAGCCAACAAGCTGAAAAATGCCCTGTTCATTGTGGATGAAGCGTCGATGATTGGTGAAGGAGGGGTGTCACAAGGCGACTTTGAGTTTCGTAGTCTGCTCGACGATCTGATCGAATTTGTATTTTCCGGCGACAACTGTCGCCTATTGCTCATTGGTGATTCCGCGCAGCTCCCCCCGGTGGGAACGGATATGAGTCCGGCACTCAAACTGGATCACCTGCGCAAGTCCTACTTTCTCACGGCGGCCGAAATCAGTCTGACCGAAGTTCTGCGCCAGGCCACTGATTCAGGAATCCTGCACAATGCCACGGCAATTCGCGATCAACAACTGGAGCAAAGTGATGCTTTTCCGCATCTCACTGCAGCTTCGTTTGACGATGTATTCCGCATAGAAGGCGGAGAGCTTCAGGAATACCTTGATGACGAAATTGGCAGGAATGGTATCGAATCGGTTGTAACCATTACGCGCTCGAATAAACGAGCCAATTTATTCAATCAGCAAATACGCCATCGAATATTGTGGCAGGAGGAGGAAATCAATGCCGGCGACTACCTCATGATTGTACGCAACAATTACTTCTGGCTTGAAGAAGACCAGCAAAAAGTAGCCGGATTTATTGCCAACGGCGACATAGCGGAAGTTCTTAAAGTAGTGCGTACGGAAGAAATTTGGGGATTTCGGTTTGCCACCGTAGAACTCAGACTGACCGACTATGATAATTTACCCTCTTTCGAAGCCAGGATCTTGCTCGACACTTTACATAGCGACGGCCCAAGCCTGGAAGCCGGACAGATGAAAGCGTTGTATCATTATGTAGCTGAAAACTACATACATCTAGGTGATCGCCGGTTGATTCATAGAGCCATTATGAAAGACCCCTACTACAATGCGCTGCAGGTGAAGTTTGCCTATGCCGTGACTTGCCACAAAGCGCAAGGCGGACAATGGCCGGTAGTGTTTGTGGAGCAGGGATTCGTGACGGAAGACATGCTGGACCTTTCCTTCTTGCGGTGGCTCTACACCGCAGTCACCCGGGCGCAATCTCGCCTCTATCTGGTCAATTTCCACGACGATTTTTTTGCATAGGCATGCGCCAAATGAGAAATCACCCTAATTTAAGCCCCACCACGGTGTGGATCTAGCGTGGAAAATCTAGATTTTATTTAATGCTGAACCTTCCGATTGTCAGTTCATTTTCTTACTTTCACAATACTTTAACTACCTCAGTATGCGATTGATTCTTGTAACCTTTACCCTGCTCATCACGGCTTCGTTTCCGGCTCAATTTATCATCAATGACGAATGCGAAAGTGCTATTGATCTCGTAGCCGGTAGCGTTGAATCCGGAACCCTGTGCAATGCCGCTGCCGACCCTGTCGATCTTTGTACGCCCAATGGCGAAACTCCTTATGGAACCTGGTATCACTTCAACAGCGGAGCTTGTGAAGAAGTATCTTTTGAACTATTGAATCCCGACGAAACTCCGATGGCCTTGACCATTTTTCTGAGTACTTCCGGAATGGGCTGTGAGGACAAAGTTGAATTGGCTTGCTGTCCGCTCATCACAGGAACCTGCGCCGCCTCAATCAGTACCCTTGCGACGATTCCACCTAACACCGATCTCTATTTTTTCGTACATAACTACGATCCGGAAACTTGTGGGAACTACTCACTTGAGGTTACATGTGGAGTGTTGGGTTGTACCGATCCGTTCAATTGCAACTACGACCCTGAAGCGACCGTTGATGATGGTAGCTGTACATTTGAGTGCACCTGTGCTGAAGGCAATACAACTTGTGCAAATGCTTACAGCCTATACCCCGGCTTCTCCCACAGCATATCCATGTATTGCCTCACCGATTATTACTTCCCGGCAGTTTTGTCAGAGTGCCTCATCCCTTCGCATGAGGGGGTTTGGTATAAATTCACCGGCAGTGGGTCGGAGGTGGTCCTGAGTACGTGTGGAACGGAAGGAACGAGTTTTATCAATATCCTTACTGCCGAAGGGAATAGTTGTGATGGCGCAATGTCTATAGCAGTGGACGCTGCGACTCAAACGGGTTTGTGTTCTCTGCTATATCCCTGTGACGTGAATGACACGGAAATTGTTTTCACCGCTGAAGCCGGTCAGGTTTATTACGTGTATGTTGGAGCGACGAGTCTGACTTTTGTGGAGTTCAGTTTTGATGAAATCGTTCAAGTTGCGGGGGATTACAATGGGGACGGAGTGGTAGATACGGTCGATCTCCTTATGCTACTAGGTACTATTGGTTGTGATGTGGATTGCGCCACCGATTTAAACGACGACAGCATGGTCAATGTGGCTGACCTTTTACTCTTCCTGTCCTACTTCGGAAACGCCGGTTAGCGGAAAATGGATTTCGTGGATTGGTTAGCCATTTGGCCTTGTGCCACGAACTCTTGAACGTTTTTCGAGCCACCTGGATTGAGTCATGACCAACTTGATTTCATCATCACCATGCATTCCATGTTCTTCCCATCCTGAAATCCTGTAAAAGACTTCAGCTCGCGTTTTGGGTGACGTTCCGAGCCATAAATCTACCTCAGAATTCTCGAAGTACCAGTCCACCATCACGTCATGAAGGACGCGGCCAATACCCTTCTTTTCCCAATCGGGATGGACAAAGAGGGCCCAAACGTTGTTCAACTCGAGGTCCACAATCGAAAACCCAACTACCTGGCTATGGATTAGGCAAACCCAACCTTTGCCGCGCTCATTGATGAATTGTCGGCAATGCTCATCGGTGACCAATGCATGATTGGTGAGGACGTTCTCTTTCACCGAGCGTCGGACAGACTGGATTTGCGGAATATCGTTCGTATGAGCTTCGCGAAACAGCATTACCACCCAAACTACGCGGTTTTGACCAAATCCTATCGCATGAAAACAAGCCAGTTGCATACATGAATAGGATTGCTATCTGAAACATAAGCATTGCTTTCCAATTTGAATTTCTTACCTAAAGTCAAGGTCTGGACCGATGAGCTCCCTATAATTTTGCTTCATCAAATTGAAAAATCACACCATGAACTCAATGAATACTACTCGTAAAATGGCTCTTTTATCCGGAATTTCCATTGTACTCATGGCTCTTGTTGCAGGAGCCACGATGGGAGGCTTGTTTGATTCCCTTTTTACCATGGATTATAAGGAACTGGATCATGCAGTTCTGCAGCAAAGCTCCGCCTACCTCCTGGGCGTGCTGGGATGGTGCATCATTCTGATCTGCGACCTCATTGCATCGTGGGGGTTGTATCGTTTCTATATGGGTTCTCACAAAATGAGGGCATCAGTTATGGGTATTATGCGGCTGGCCTATTCCACAGTTCTCGCTGTGGCAATTGTCCCCTTAGTTCAGATCCTTTTCAATATGGAAGGGGGTACAAACAGCATGTTCATTTTTGAAAAACTGCACCAATTCGAACAAACGTGGCATGCCGGACTGATTCTGTTTGGAGTACACCTTTTGCTCCTTGCCCGACTTGTGTGGAATTCAAGTGTCGTGCTTAAGACGTTATCCGTTCTGTTGTTTCTTGCCGGAACAGGGTACTTCATCAGCAACGTTGCAGATTTGTTCATAGCAGATTATGAGCACTACCGGGCAGACGTAGAAATGGGATTCCTGCTTCCCATGATACTTGGGGAGCTTGGATTGGCAATTTGGCTTTTGGCGAAAGGTGGCAAAGAGATTATTGCGGAGAAGAGACAATTCGCTTCCTGATGCGGCTAAGTGACTCCGGAGTCATCCCGAGGTAGCTCGCAATCTGATGCAGAGGCACACGGTTGTGTACGTCTTTCCGATGCTGAAGAAAATGCAGGTAACGCTCTTCCGGACTGGCTTGGACAAACTGCGTGAATCGGGATCTAGTGTCGTTTAATTCCGATTCGAGCATGTGCTTTACAATGAGTCCCAACTCGGGGAACTGCTCCATGTGCCGGGCATCGATTTCCATATTTCCGGCAATGATCAAGCAGTCTTCTTCGCAAATCAGGTTGAACGTGGAAGGTGACTGATCGGTATAATGAACTGATGAAACTGTGCCATTGGATTCCGTATAAAACTTCAACGTTCGTTCATCGCCGTCGTCTATCACGTATTGTCTCACCAAACCTTTGAGTACAAAGTAGCACTCCTCCGGCACCTGCCCTTCCAATAACAAAACCGTACCTTTTGAAGGAGCGATAACAGGAATCATTTCGGACAGTGCCTGTACCGCCGGTTGACTCAGTTGGGGAAACGACTGAAGAAATTCTATGAGTATGGCACGAGCTGGGTTTGTTTCGGACATGGTGCAGCAGGTAAAGTTAATGATATGGGCGGGAATTGTGCTTTACACGGGCAAGAGCCGAATTGAACCCCATAGCGCGCCTCCAGGCGGCAAGTTGACCAAGGTGCATGGCTTCGTGATTTACGCACATGAACATAACCACTTCGCCCAAGGTTGGCATGTAAGTGCTAAACCGCCAGGTAATGGGTTGAGCCAACTCGTTCTCTGAAGCGAGCCTAAGGTGGTTTTTAACGCGTTCATGCTGACGGTGAAGTTCCTCCAGCAATTCCACTTTTGAAGGGTAATCCCTATCCAGGTTCGGCAAGCGGGGATCTCCCGGACCCACGCGTACAAATAACGCGTCCCATCCTTCGGGAATAGAGAATTCACCGCCGAGGTCCCTGTTCAAATCAGCACTTCCCGCAACAAGATGCCCCAGTGTAAAGGCCGGATGATTTTCCAATCCGATAGCCGGAATTACCGTCATCTGTTCATCGCTAACGTCAAATATCAATTCTCTGGCATACGCCAAATTGAAGTCGTATTGATGGATGATTGCTTCTTTATCCACTACACAGAGTTTTCCGACAATTTATGGATTTTGTTTCTGGGTGAAGTTCGTGATTGAAGAACCATCCCAACGGAACAACTGCCCTCCTCCGCCACCGAACCAGATATTGCCCAAGGTGTCATCTTGAACAAAAGAAATTTGCTCATAGGTGTGCCCGTGTTCATCCGTGAAAGGAAGAGCCTGCCATTGAGAGGGAGCCTTTTCAGCGTCCTGATGAAGCACGCAAAGTTCACCGCGATGGCTTCCGAGCCAGAAGTCTCCATTCCTATCTTCGTGAATGGTGGTAATGTTGGAGCTACACAATCCATTGGCTGCATTCAGGTTGATAATTTGTCCGTCCACCAAACAATCCAACGCTCCCTGACGATTTCCCAACATACCGCACCAAATTCGGTCTTGGGAATCTGCATAGATGCAAAATGCCATGTCATCACTTAAGCCATCCAACATGTCGAAATGCGTCCACTCACTGCCATCAAATCGCGCAATACCATCGTGGCTCATGGATGTGAACCACATTTCCCCTTGGGAATCACATAGCATTCTCTGGATTACATTTCGATGACTTTGTTCCTCACCATACGTACTTCCCCTTTCTTGCAGAAACGCCTCAAAAACCAATTCTCCTCCGGAATTCCGAACGAGTGGGTCGAAACAAAACGCTCCATTGCCCCAGGTACCCAACCACATCTTGCCTTTATGATCGCAGGCCAAAGACAACACCAAATTGGCGTTCATCCCTTCTCCCCAGAGATTTTCATTGCCATCCCAAGGAATAGCGAAATGTTCGAAGCTGCCATCTTGCATGCGGCTCAACCCTTTGTCGGTTCCCAACCAATAAGCTCCTGACCGGTCTTGTGCCATGCACCTCACCACCGAAGTATGCAAACCACTTTTCTCGTTGAAATGGACAAACTGTCCATCTTTATAGCTGTACAGACCTTCATGATTGGTGAGGAACCACAATGTACTATCGCGGTCGCAAAAGGCTGAACTCACCGAGTGCCAAGGCTCAAACTCACGTGTTGGATCCGTGTTTTCTCCGTGCGTGGGTGCCGCGTTGACTGCGCCTTCGGGTCCCGGACAGCATGAGAGAAATGCCAAACAGAAGAATAGTTGTGTGATCAACTTCATGCTTCAAATCTATATGAACCAACTTGATATCTCGCGTTAATGATTGTTATCTGGTCGATGTGATGAGCATGAAAAAGGGCTACCTAATGGGCAGCCCTTTTACTATTCTTTAATGGATAGCGCGTTGGATTATGCCATGCGCGCTTTCAATCCTTTGTCGAGTTCATCCAGGAATTCCTCGGTAGTGAGCCAATGTTCCTCCGTCATTTGTTTGCCATGAATAAGCAATGCGAGGTCTTTGGTCATCTTACCACTCTCCACGGTATCGATGCATACACGTTCTAGTGTATGGCAGAAGTCGCGCAGCGGTTGATTGTTGTCCAGTTTCCCCCGGAAGTCCAAACCTCGAGTCCAGGCAAAAATACTTGCAATCGGGTTGGTGCTGGTCTTTTTACCTTGCTGATGCTGGCGAAAGTGACGTGTTACCGTTCCGTGCGCAGCTTCAGCTTCCATGGTTTTACCGTCGGGAGTTACAAGAGTCGAAGTCATCAAACCAAGTGATCCGAATCCTTGAGCCACTGTGTCGGATTGTACGTCGCCATCGTAGTTCTTACATGCCCATACAAATCCGCCATTCCACTTCAAAGCGGCGGCTACCATATCATCGATAAGGCGATGTTCATAGGTCAGACCAGCTGCTTCAAATTTCGCCTGGAATTCGTTTTCATAGACTTCCTGGAAAATATCCTTGAAACGACCATCGTATGCTTTGAGGATAGTGTTCTTGGTGGACAAGTACAATGGCCATCCTTTCGAAAGCGCCTGGTTGAAACATGAGCGTGCAAATCCAAAGATAGACTCATCGGTATTGTACATACTCATGGCCACGCCATCCCCTTTGAAGTTGTAAACCTCCCAGCTTTGCGTTTGTCCGTCTTCTCCTTCAAAGGTCATGGTCAGTTTACCCTTACCTTTCACAACTACATCGGTAGCTTTGTATTGATCACCGAAGGCGTGACGACCAATGCAGATTGGCTGCGTCCATCCCGGAACCAAACGAGGCACGTTCTTCATAATGATGGGCTCACGGAAAACGGTTCCACCCACAATGTTACGGATGGTACCATTTGGCGAACGCCACATTTTCTTCAAACCAAACTCAGTAACACGCGCCTCATCAGGAGTAATAGTGGCACACTTGATACCAACGCTATACTTCTTGATGGCTTCAGCGGCATCAATGGTAATCTGATCGTCAGATTTATCCCGACTCTCCATTCCGAGGTCGTAGTACTTGATGTCCAAATCCAGATATGGAAGGATAAGCTTGTCTTTGATGAACTGCCAAATGACACGTGTCATTTCATCACCGTCCAGTTCTACGACGGGGTTGTCTACTTTGATTTTTTCCATTTCAACGAATTGCGGAAGTGCGAACAGTCACAGCTTCCCGGTAAACAAATCGGAATTACAATGTGCGCTCGCGCTGCGAGAAGAAGAAGCTTCCTTCAATAGCAGCATTCTCATCGCTGTCGGAACCGTGAACGGCATTTGCAGCAATGGACGTAGCAAACATTTTTCGGATAGTACCTTCAGCAGCTTCTGCCGGATTGGTAGCGCCGATTAATTCGCGGAATGAAGCAACTGCATTGTCTTTCTCAAGAATCGCAGCAACGATAGGTCCTGAAGTCATGTACTCCACGAGTTCGCCGTAGAACGGACGATCTTTGTGAACCAAGTAGAATTGTTGAGCATCGGCAGTGGTAAGTTGAGTCCACTTCATCGCCTTGAAGCTGAATCCTGCTTCAATGATTTTGTCGATAATTTTTCCGGTATGACCAGCGCCTGTTGCATCCGGCTTGATCATGGTAAATGTCTTGTTTCCAGCCATGGTATTATTGGTGTTCGAAAATTGAGGCGCAAAAGTACAAATAAGTGAAAAGTCTGGAAAGGCAGAAGCAGGGGAATTTGGAAATAAAAGGAAGAAAAGTAAAATGTGCGGGGCATTCACTGATCTCTCCCTTCAGTGAACCTTTTGTAAATGTCTAGCCACATTTTCCCCGCACATTCTTATTCACGGCAGCAAGGCCGTATTTGGTCATATTGTGGTCGTATCCACGCAAGTTATGACGTGGTCTTTTTTGCAAAGTCACAAAACGGTCAACAATTTTTTGCTTCCTTTAGCACACCCATTGAATCTCAATACCTTGCACATTTATACCCATCGTCTGACCTTGAGAGAATGGCATGAAGAAGACGCTTCATTCCTGTTTCATCTTAATAATGACCCTGAAGTCATGTTATATACAGGTGAACATAATTTTTGTTCATTGGAGGAGGCCCAACTTTTTGTCAAGTCGTATGATCACTTCGTGAAACACGGATTTGGCCGGTGGTTGGTTGAGCTAACAGACCTTAAAAAACCGCTGGGTTGGTGTGGTCTCAAGTATCATGAGGAAGAAGATTTTATTGATCTCGGCTACCGCTTTTTGCGCAGCGAGTGGGGAAACGGTTATGCTACGGAAGCCTCTTATGCTTGTTTGGCGACTGCCTTCAATCATTTCCAATTCAAGGAAATCATTGCCCGCGCATTCCCACAGAACAAAGCGTCTTTCGAGGTCATGAAACGCATAGGCATGACGTATTACAAAGAAGGTCCGTGCGGAGGTGAGCCCTCGGTATATTATCGGATAAGAAGGGAAGAATTCAACGTGTTTCAGCCATCCGGCAAATGGATAAGCGAAGTGCGCTTCGCCTGACTGCAGTGCGAATCCATGGACAGGCACCCCATTTGCTGAATAGCAAAAAAACCAGAATAGGAAGGGAAGATAGCCACAAAGAATAGCCATGCACCCTCCTTCCCTTTAGTTGGGATTTCAATACCTTTGCTACTCGGATTAAAAAACTTCAGAAATGCACGATGTGATGGAAAACCGGCTGACTTCTCAGGAGGCCATGAGAATGGAAAACGAATACGGGGCGCACAATTACCACCCCTTACCCGTAGTTCTTGACCGCGGAGAAGGTGTGTATGTGTGGGATCTTGAGGGGAAAAAGTACTATGACTTCTTATCAGCCTATTCAGCTGTAAACCAGGGACATTGCCATCCAAAGATCGTGAATGCGATGATCGAACAGACGCGAAAACTCACTTTGACTTCGCGAGCGTTTTACAACAGTGTGCTGGGCAAGTACGAGCAATTTGTCACCGATTATTTCGGCTACGACAAGGTGCTGCCCATGAACACTGGAGCAGAGGCCGTTGAGACAGCCATTAAAATTTGTCGGCGTTGGGCGTATGACAAGAAGGGAGTGGCTCCGAATGCTGCCAAGATCATCACCTGTGAAGGTAATTTTCACGGGAGAACTACGACAATCATTTCATTTAGCACCGATCCTGACAGCAACTCGCGTTTTGGACCCTATACACCCGGATTTGAAATCATCCCGTACAACGATCTCGATGCATTGAGTAAGGCATTGGAAGATCCAAATGTTGCAGGTTTCCTCGTTGAACCTATTCAAGGGGAAGCCGGAGTAAATGTTCCATCGGATGGGTATTTGAGTGCGGCAGCTCAACTGTGTAAGGAAAAGAATGTCCTCTTCCTGGCCGACGAGGTACAAACGGGAATTGCTCGAACCGGCAAGCTGCTTTGCACACAACATGAAAATGTTCGTCCTGATATCCTGATTTTGGGTAAAGCCCTCAGTGGGGGCGCTTATCCGGTATCTGCAGTTCTTGCCGACAATGAAGTGATGATGGTCATCAAGCCCGGAGAACATGGATCTACTTTCGGTGGAAATCCTGTAGCCGGAGAAGTGGCAATTGCTGCACTTGAAGTAATCCGGGATGAGCGACTTGCTGAGAATGCTGAACGTCTTGGGGGGTTATTTCGGGATGAGATGAACAAGCTCAAATCGGAATGTCCACTGATTCAGCTGGTGCGTGGGAAGGGACTTTTGAATGCCGTGATTATCAACGACACGCCCGACAGCAGTACCGCCTGGGATTTGTGTGTTGCAATGAAAGACAATGGATTGATCGCGAAGCCTACGCATGGCAATATTATTCGCTTTGCTCCTCCCCTGGTCATGACCGAAGCCCAGCTCATGGAGTGTGTGGCTATTATTCGTGATACTTTTATGGCATTCGCCAAATAGGATTGACCTTCATAAGTTTTTGAAGGGTCTGCACGCTACAGTCATTACTACTGAAAGAATAATCGGATTCACACCATAAAAAAAAACGGCCTCCAATGGAGGCCGTTTTTGCGTATCAGTTATCCAATTGCCTAATTGCAGGTATTGCCGAATGTTCCAAGGAACAAAAGCAAATCCGCGCTATTTACAATTCCATCTTCATTGAAATCACCAGCACATGTCTGTTGTCCTGGACATGCCTGACTGAATTCTGTTGGGTCATCACAACCGTTGTTATCGGTATCAACGAGATTCGGGTCAGTTCCGGAAACGTTCACTTCCAATCCATCTGTAAGTCCGTCGTTATCACTATCCGGGTCGTTTGGATCGGTCATGTAGATATCGATCTCGTCACAGTCGGTCAATCCATCCTCATCGGTATCAGCCAGACAGTCACAGCCTGAACAGCTTCCGTAGGTGTTGTTGATCATGTAACCATCGGTAAGCAACCACTGGCGGTTGGCATAGGTTCCAAAATCAGTAATTGGAGCGCAGGTTCCACCATTTTGCATTTCCGCAACGAGGTTCTCCTGAACACCGTCAACTACGAGGAGGTACTCCATGTTTTCAGTAGGTGCAGGTGAAAGGGTAAACGTCCATGTTCCATCGCCGTTATCGGTTGCAACCGGACCTCCGGCTGGATCCCAGCCCCACCATGGACCAGTCATGCGAACCTCGGTTGCCGAGGTGCAAACTTCAGTCACAATGATCAAATCAGAAGCGGTCACACAAGCCGAACATTGTCCGTATGTATTTGACACGTTGTATCCATCGGTAAGCAACCACTGACGGTTAGCATAGGTTGAGTAGTCGGTAAGTGGAGCACATGTACCACCGTTCTGCATTTCGACAACCAGGTTTTCCTGAACACCATCTACTACCAGAAGGTATTCCATGTTTTCAGTAGGTGCTGGCGAGAATGTGAAAGTCCAGGTGCCATCACCGTTGTCGGCAGCTACCGGACCACCGGCAGGATCCCAGCCCCACCATGGACCGGTCATTCGTACTTCTGAAGCAGCTACGCACACTTCAGTAGTCATGATCAGATCGGCAGGAGGGTTACACACGCCGCATTGACCGTAGGTATTGTTGATGGTCAAAGGATCCGTAGTGAGCCACTGACGATTGGCGTATGTAGCGAAATCCGTAATTGGCGCACACGTACCGCCATTTTGCATTTCAGCAACGAGGTTTTCCTGAACGCCATCTACTACGAGGAGGTATTCCATGTCGGCAGTTGGAGCGGGCGACAAGGTAAATGTCCACGTTCCGTTTCCGTTGTCAACGGCAATGGGTCCACCCGCAGGGTCCCAGCCCCACCATGGACCGGTCATTCGCACTTCAGTAGCGGGGTCACACACTTCAGTAGTAATGATCAATTCATCAATACCGGCACAGTTTCCGCACAGGCCATACACGATGTTAACCGTGAGAGGATCGCTGGTGAGCCACTGACGATTCGCATAAGTTGCGAAGTCTGTAATGGGGGCACAAGTACCGCCGTTTTGCATTTCGGTGATCAGGTTTTCCTGAACACCATCCACTACAATGAGGTATTCCATAGTAGCTGTTGGCGCAGGATCCAAGGTAAAGGTCCACGTACCATCACCGTTATCTACGGCAATAGGACCACCCGCAGGATCCCAGCCCCACCAAGGGCCTGTCATACGTACTTCGGTAGCAGGGTCGCACACTTCTACATTTACGAGAAGAGCTCCTCCGCCGCCACCGCCGGTACCGTCACCACTGAGGACAATGTTATCGATGAGCAGGCCACCTCCAGCACCGACGAATGCGCCGGCTGCAATATTGAAGTGCATTCGGAAAATGTTGCCCGCTCCAACTCCTGAGAAGTTGAATGACAATGTAGTCCAGGTAGACTCATTGATTCCCATAGTCTGGAGATCAAAGGTATTGACCGTTCCCAGGCCCGGGAACTCATTTTGCAGGTGAACAGCCGCTCCGTTAAGGGGTGCTGATACCTTAATATCAAAGGTCAGGGTAACGTTGGAAGAACCCTGATAATCCAGCCCTGTATCGAGATACTCGAATATATAGGCCTTTCCTGATGCTCCGGAATTGGTTCCCGAAATATCAAGTGCACCGGTAGTCACACCGGCGGCATTCCAGGCCAAAACGGCCTCTGGAAGAACAGCGTCTGCGACTTCAGACCATGCTGAAGTTGAAGAAGCATCGTCGAACGTAAGATTGACTAAATCAACTGAAGCACTTTCGAGTGAAAGTCCAAAAGCAGCCAACAAGGTCAAACAAATTGTAAATAATTTTGGTTTCATGATACTTATATATAGTTGACATACAGTAATAAGGGGATATTGTATCCAGAACAATATTACAATCTTATTGTTAAAATTACAATTTCTACACAGGAAGATTTTTCCACGACGAAAAATCCTTTGCGGGATTCAGCTCAATTCGCGACATGTGCATTTCAGTTGCATGCCGCACAGTTAATAAGGTCTTCAAGAGTGTTCATAATCCTGATTTCTCCATTTCAGGGGAATTCGTATTATTGTAAAGTATACAATATGCCCAAATCATTAAAATTCATTTCGATGAAAAAACTGTTGACACTCGTATTTTTTGGGCTGATCCTCGGTACGGTATCGCCCATTCAATCCAAGGCTCAGCAATCTGGCAACGCATTGATTGTCGTTGCAGAAATATGTGAACAAGCATCTGTTGTGCGGATGACCGGTCCATGGTGGGGATGGAACCCAAATGGTGGTCCGGTGGCAGCCGACAACGGAGATGGAACCTGGACCTTCACCTTGGATCCGGCGCCTACTGAAAACATGGAGTACCTGCTTGTACTTGACGGCGTCAACGAGAACCTTATTCCCGCCATGCAAAATGGCGGCGACTGCGCGCCCATTACGGACTATTCGACATATGCCAATCGCCAGTGGTTGACCACCGATCCGCTTGTCATTACCAATACTTACGGTCAATGCACAGCTTGCGAAGCCGGAACGGATTTGATCATCACAACAGAAGTATGTGCTGATGTAGCTGAGGTTCGCATGACAGGGCCCTGGTGGGGCTGGGACCCGGCCGGCGGTCCGGCTGCTACCGATAATGGCGATGGCACCTGGACATTTACGTTCGCTCCTGCTCCAACCGAAGACATGGAATACCTGATTGTAGCTGATGGCGTTCAGGAAAACCTGATTGCCGAAATGCAAAACGGTGGCACATGTGCTCCACTCACAGACTACAGCACGTATGCTAATCGTCAATGGGTGACTACCGATCCTTTGATTCTTTCGAACACCTACGGACAATGTACCAGTTGTACCGTTGAACCAACCGATCTCATTATCACTACAGAAGTGTGTGACGGCGCAACCGAAGTGCGCATGACAGGCCCTTGGTGGGGCTGGGATCCTGCAGGTGGGCCCGTAGCTTCCGACAATGGAGACGGAACATGGACATTCACGCTCGCTCCTGCTCCGACTGAGAATATGGAATATCTGCTGGTTGTAGATGGTGTACAGGAAAATTTGATAGCGGCTATGCAAGACGGAGGAACATGTGCTCCGATCACAGACTTTTCGACCTACGCGAATCGTCAATGGCTCACAACCGACTCTTACACGATTTCCAACACATTCGGTCAGTGCGACGCTTGTGAACAGGAAGCACAAGACCTTATGATAACTACCGAAGTATGCGAAGGTGCAACTGAAGTTCGACTCACAGGCCCTTGGTGGGGCTGGGATCCAGCCGGAGGTCCGGTCGCAAACGATAATGGCGATGGTACCTGGACCTTTACATTCACTCCAGCCCCAACGGAAAACATGGAGTACCTGTTGGTTGTTGACGGCGTGCAAGAGGATCTGATCAGCGCAATGGTGAATGGCGGAGATTGTGCTCCTCTTACGGACTACTCAACGTATGCTAACCGTCAGTGGTTGACCACCGACGGCTACAACATTAGCAATACCTTCGGACAGTGTGAGGCTTGCGATGTGGAGGTATTGAACCTGACCATCGAAGTTTGTGAGACAGCATCCGAAGTGCGCATGACCGGTCCTTTCTGGGGCTGGGATCCTGCCGGCGGTCCGTTTGCATCAGACAATGGCGACGGTACCTGGACAGTGACTCTTTCACCTGCCCCAACCGAAAACATGGAATATCTATTTGTTGTAGACGGCGTTCAGGAGAATTTGATTGCGGATATGCAAAATGGCGGCGATTGCGCACCTATTACCGACTACTTTTCGTACGCCAATCGACTGTGGGTAGTTGGAGATGGTGATGTAGACGGCATTGCGTTCGACCGTTGTGTGCCTTGTTCGTATCCGGATATTACCATTGTGGCTGAGATCTGCACTCCGGGAGTTACGGAAGTGAACCTCACCGGACCAATCTGGAACTGGGATCCGCAGCTCGGACCACAAGCTACTGACAACGGAGACGGCACATGGACATTCAACATATCTCCAGCACCTTCGGATTCACTCGAATTCCTTCTGGTGGTCAATGATGTTCAGGAAAACCTGATTGAGGCTATGCAAAATGGAGGCGATTGTGCACCGGTTACAGACTATGCAACGTATGCTTCACGACTTTGGATCATTGGCGATGGTCAATTGGACATAACTTACAATCAGTGTACGGAGTGTGTTCCTGACTTTGTAGCCGAAACCACCGCACTTATTAATGTGTTCCCAAATCCGGCTGATGAGATCATCACCCTTCAGGCTCAAGAAACCATTATTGATGTGATCGTTTATGACATGCTCGGCAACGCTGTCTTGTCTGAAGCCACCAACAACACTACTGCTCAACTCGACATAAGTGGAGTGTCTCCGGGAATGTACGTTCTCGTGGCCAACGGCAGTACCAAACAAGCAATTCAGTCAATCTCGATACGATAAGTATCAGATTCAATCGGCAGGAGGGCATTAATCCTCCCTCCTGCCTTATTTTTTCACTCTGATGAAATCAATTCTTCTCCAGTTCCTGCTTATTCTAACTTTCACGACCACTTATGGTCAGTATAATTTGATTTGGTCGGATGAATTCGATGGTCCTTCTCTTGACGGCACCAAATGGCAAAACGACGTCGGCGGCTGGGGCTGGGGCAACAATGAATGGCAATACTACACCCCGGGCACTAACCTGAGTTTTGACAATGGTATGCTTACTATTGAAGCCCGTGAAGAACAAGTGGCCGGAAACAGCTACACTTCCGGAAAAATCATTACCAAGGGTTTGTTTGATATTCAATACGGGAAAATAGAAGCCCGACTACAATTCCCAATGGGGCAAGGACTTTGGCCGGCGTTCTGGATGCTGGGGAGTAATATTGACCAGGTTTCGTGGCCTATGTGCGGCGAAATTGATATTATGGAACACATCAACAACGAGTGGACGGTTCACGGCACTGGACATTGGGACAATTTTGGGCACGTGTACTACGGAAATTCAGTGAATATGTATCCCGGCGATTTTCACGTGTACAGCATTGAGTGGGATGAAAACAGCATCAAGTGGTTCATCGACGGACAGCAATTCAATGAAATGAATATTGCCAATGGAATCAATGGCACCTCCGAGTTTCATGAACCTTTCTACATTATTCTCAATTTGGCCGTTGGAGGTGATTGGCCGGGTTATCCGGATGATTGCACCGTTTTTCCGGCGCAGATGCAGGTAGATTATGTGCGGGTGTACTCTACCGATGTTCCGTCGGCATCAATGGAAATCGAACAAGCTGAGTTCAACATGTTCCCAAATCCGGCTAAAAACCGGCTCCATATTACGTGCGAGGACTGCAGCAAGAAATCAATTTCTATTCATGATTTGCTTGGACAAGCACTCCTTGGCGACACCATTGCGCAGGCGGTGGGTCCGGATCATGTGCTTTTGGATACGTCTTCCCTTCCTCCCGGAGTTTACCAGGTTCAGGTGGGTGATGCGCGGCAGTCTTTTGTGCGCGAATAGCGTCTTTACTTCAACATCCAGGTTCCTCCTACGGCAATAACGTTCTGTGCTTGCAGAATGCGCTCGGCAATTTCCTGATTCACTCCTCCGGTGGGGCAAAATTTTACATGGGGAAATACGCTGCCGTACGTCTGTAGTGCTTTTTCTCCGCCGGCTAAATTGAAAGGAAACAACTTGAATGTATCCAATCCGTATTCAAGCCCTGCAATGATTTCGGAAGACGTCATTACTCCGGGCAAGAAAGGAACTTTGGCCATTTTAAAGGCATCCGCCAAATGCGATGTCAGTCCGGGAGAAACCATGAAATCCACCCCTAAAGTGGCGCAGCGTTCCACTTGCTCTGAAGAAATAATGGTTCCAACGCCAATTGAAAAGCCCTCATTTCGAACCTCCAGTGCCTTCTGAATAACTTCAAAAGCCCCTGCCGAACGTAAGGTGATTTCAATACAGTGAATGCCTGAAGCTTCAAGCTTCTCCATTACCCGTTCAATTCTAGCCGGGTCATCCTCAACACACACCGGAACAATGGGGTGATTTGTAAGGATCTCGCGTATTCCAAACTGTTCGTTCATCGTTTTAATCAAATAATGTTGCCCCTTGATCACTTGCAGATAACTGTCGTCTCAAAGGATCGAACAACTCTCTTCCACAACCTGCCTGCTCTGATGTGGGGGCTTCCATTTGGCGCATGCCTGCTTCTTCTTTATTCAACCACAACAATTCTCCCGAATTGCAGTCCAGCCGAAGCATATCACCGTCTTGAATTAGTCCGATTGCACCGCCACACAGGGCTTCCGGACTGATATGTATGGCTGCCGGGACCTTGCCCGAAGCGCCCGACATTCGTCCGTCGGTAACCAACGCTACCCGGTAACCATTATGTTGCAGAATGCTGAGCGTGGGCGTCAACTTGTGCAACTCAGGCATGCCCTTCGCTTGTGGCCCCTGATAGCGAACCACAGCTATAAAGTCGCGATTGAGCTTCCCAGCTTTAAAGGCCCGGATCAAATCATCCTGATCTTCAAACACCACCGCGGGCGCTTCTACTACCCGATGATCAGATGAGACAGCGGATACTTTTACGATACCCACCCCCAGATCACCGTGGATAACTTTGATTCCCCCTTCGGCATCAAACGGATTGTTTGCCGGACGAATAACCGAATCATCAAGAGATACTTCCGCGCCTTGTCGGAACTCAAGATGACCACTGTTCAATACAGGTTCCCGCGTATATAGGTCAAGACCAAAGCCCACCACAGTGTTCACATCGCGATGCAGGAGACCTTGATCCAACAAGGTGCGTATTACGAATGGCATTCCTCCGGCAGCATGGAAATGATTTACATCGGCCTTTCCATTGGGATAGACCTTTGTAATGGAAGGAATCACGGCCGACAAGTCGCTGATGTCCTGCCACTCCAGATGCATACCCGCGCAACGCGCTATTGCTACCAAGTGCAGAGTATGGTTGGTAGAGCCTCCGGTAGCCAGAAGCCCTACAATGCCGTTGACCAGCGTCCTTTCATCAAATACTTTATAGAGGGGCATCCTTGATTCGGCACGCGTGTTATGAATGAGTTGTTTTACGGCCTCATCGGTAAGTGCATGGCGCAGTGGTGTATCAGGATTCACAAACGATGAACCCGGAAGGTGGAGCCCCATGATTTCCATGAGCATCTGGTTGCTGTTGGCCGTGCCGTAAAAGGTACATGTACCGACGGAATGATAAGATGCCGACTCGCCTTTCAACAACTCCTCGCGACCTATTTCGCCATTGGCAAATCGTTCGCGAATAGCGGCTTTCTCATCATTGGTAATCCCCGATTTCATGGGGCCTCCCGGAATAAAAATGGTAGGCAAGTGCCCAAATTTCAACGCTCCCATCAAGAGTCCCGGTACGATTTTGTCGCAGATCCCCAGACACATAACTCCGTCAAACATGTTGTGTGACAGGGCAACTGCAGTAGAAAGAGCAATAACTTCCCGGCTGAGGAGGGATAGTTCCATTCCCGTTTGACCTTGTGTCACGCCATCGCACATGGCAGGCACTCCGCCGGCAAACTGGGCAACAGCTCCATTTTCAAGGGCAGTTTGTCGAATCTGATCCGGATAGTTTTCGTACGTTTTATGGGCCGAAAGCATATCGTTGTAGGCCGAAACAATGGCCAAATTAGCAACGGCATTCTCCGAAAGTCGTTCCTTTTCCGTGAGGTTGCAGGCCGCGAACGCGTGAGCCAGATTACCGCATGATAGTACCGACCGTGACCGGGTATCTTCTTCCTGCCTTTGCATGAGGCTGAGGTAAGCTTCGCGTTTAGCCTTGCTGCGATCAATAATGCGTTGTGTAACTTCCTGGACTGTGCGATTCATAGTGCCAATTTAAGGTGCCCAATATAAAACCGGACTTACTTGAGTGTCTTCTACTAAATAATCGATGGGGAGTTTTGGTTCCCGCTGCTCATGTTCTTCCAATAAATGCATTTTTTCCACACCCGTAAAATGGAGCATCAAATGTTTCGATTTTTTAAGATAGGCCCATGAGTGTGATATGCGGAAACGCGGGTTGGAAGGTGCCTGCGTGTATAGAACAGCCTCGGTAACGATCTCTTTCAGCGCCCGTGTTGAGGCATCGTCCCCCGGAAATAAGGATGCAAAATGTCCATCCGCGCCCATTCCTAATATGGTAATACACGGGGTGCCGTATTCTTGGGCTGATTTTATGGCATGCGCCAAATTGTTGGAAGCATTGTACGGGTGAGTCACCAGGTTCATGAATCGTGGACGGTTGGACTCCGGAAGGGCATCGATCAAAAGGGTTTGAATCATCCGACCGTTAGAAAACTCACTGGAAAGGGGTACCATCCGATCGTCAACAAGGCCCACCTTTACTCGGGTCCATGTAAGGGTAGATTTTGCAAGGAGTTTCAGCAATCCTGCCGGTGTGGACCCTCCCGAAAACAAGATCACGGGTTCCTCTCCGGCAACTATAGCAGCGCTTAGAGTGTCGGTTATCCATTTGGCGAATGCCTGATCAAGTTCCGAAGAACTTAGAAACTTTCTTTGCGTCATGGCCATTTTTAGATTCGTACCACTCATCCCCGGGCTCCATCACTTTATCGCCGGGACCTTTTGAACCGGATTTATAGAGCACCACTTCCTGACTGGTTTTGTTCCAGCTATCGGTAATGGAATGGATCCATTTCCAGGAAGCCCGCACTTCATCGGCGCGCATAAAGAGCGTTTGATTGCCGCGCACCACATCCATCAACAGGCGCTCGTAAGCCTCCGGGAACCGCCGGTCGAAGCTGTCGATAAAATCGAGTTTCAGTGACACCGGTTCGTAGCGATAACCACCAGGTCCGGGAGTTTTTGCCATTTGCACCAGTTCGATATGCTCTTCAGGTTGCAGGCGAATAATCAACTTATTCCGATCGATTTTCGGGCCCGCAGGGAATACATTGTGCGGTACTCTTTTGAAGTTAATGACGATTTCGGAATACCTTTTTTCCAAGCGCTTACCGGTGCGCAGATAGAACGGCACACCCGCCCATCGCCAGTTGTCAATATACGTTCGCAGAGCCACAAAAGTCTCGGTAGATGAGTCGTACGAACCAATGTCTTCCTGGTATGAATTGACCTGCTGATCGGCTACCTCTCCTCGCGCGTATTGTCCTTTGACGGTCCACTTGCGTACGTTGCCCGGATTGTACGTGCGCAACGACTTCAGCACCTTGAGCTTTTCATCGCGTACATTGTCGGCCGTGAGGGTAGCCGGGGGTTCCATAGCCACCAGACAAAGCAACTGCAGCAAATGGTTTTGTACCATATCCTTCAACGCCCCGCATGCATCATAGAACTCCTTTCGTTTCTCTACACCAATCGACTCAGCCACAGTTATTTGGACGTTATCAATGTTTTGCGCATTCCAGGCCAATTCAAACAAGTGGTTGGCAAAGCGCAGCACCATGAGGTTTTGTACCGTTTCCTTTCCGAGGTAGTGGTCGATGCGATACATCTGAGGCTCCGCGAAGTACCTCGATAATTCCGTATTAATCTCTTCAAAAGAGTTCAAATCGAGACCCAGTGGTTTTTCCAGAATAACCTTGGAAGAATCGTTGAGAATTGAATTGGCATGAAGCAACCTCGAAATGGTACCGAATAAAGAAGAAGGTGTGGAGTAATAAAACAACGTCTGACTCAACGCTGCTTCTTCCAACGCTTTTTTTATGGGCACATAGTCTTCTGCTTTTGTAAGATCGGCACTAATGAAGGAAATCATGGAAGTAAAGATTTCCAGCGCTTCTGCGTCCAAATTCTCGATATGCTTTTGGAGGTGTGAAACAACCAAAGCCATGAATGTATCGGTGTCCATTTCTGTCCGGGACACAGCCAGCACTTGATTTCCTGCACTGATTTGTTTGTCTTTAATCCGGTAGTAGATCGCAGGAAATATCTTTCGCAGGGCGAGATCCCCGTCTCCACCAAAAATGACTAGAGAGAATGATTTGAACGACATATTCTATGATTAACTCAAAGATAAGTAACTTATTGTATTTTTTACAATTTCTTTTTTAACTGCAAGCTGAGACTGCCGAATAGTATACGCTATCCAGCTACTAAAGTTAAGCATAGTCACTGTTAATCAATAAGATGGGCCGTAGGATTCTTGATATGAAACTCAACAAGGTCATCGATCGGACACTTGGTGAACTTATGGATCTTCATTCCGTATTGATCGGCCACTTCCTCAAGAATGTTGCGGTAGTAAAAGGCAATTGACCCGACGAATCCCAGTGGATACGATTGAAAATTGGGATAGAGTGCTACCCGGATTTTGAAGAAATCTTCAAATCCGGTGCGCATGATTTGCTCCAATATGGGGTGTTGAATCCGACCTGAAAAGAACGAAGCAAAGGATGCCAGGAAAACATTCGGATTGGGCTCACGGTAGGTTTTATTGATGATTTCCTCACGAGAAAGTCGGAACATATCTTCAAACTGCCCGGTCAGTTCCCGGTCGAGTCTGTTTTCCACGTAGAGTTTCACCAGCCGAATACCCAGGTAGGACCCACTTCCTTCATCACCGAAAATATAGCCATGAGACGGAATGTTGTGAACTACCTTGCCCCCTTGCCACACGCAACTATTGGCACCTGTTCCGAGAATGCAGGCAATGCCGTCATGCGTTCCCAATGTAGCTCTCGCCGCTGCGATCAGGTCGTGATCCACGTGAATTTCAGCATTGGGGAATGCCCCTGCGAGGGCTTTCTCCACAATTAAACTCTTCTCCATAGAGGAACAGCCCGCGCCATAAAAGTGTATTTCACTCACACTTTCCCTGTCGAAACCTGCAGTTTCGAAGCCCTTTTGCACCTCAGAGCGAATGAACTCTGTGGTTTGAAAATAGGGATTGAACCCCATGGTATGAACCTTACCAACAATTGATTGATTGTGATGTGTGATTACCCAATCGGTCTTCGTTGATCCGCTATCTGCTATTATTCTGTATCCTTTCACTCTACTACTTTAAAGGGTATATTCCCTGTTGCCACTTTACCTTTTCCGTCCGAAGCAAACAGAAACAACCTGTACTGCCCCGGCTCCTGAACTACGAATGAAACGGAGTCCTTGAGTTTAGAATCGCGCGAAAACACGCCTTTCACAGGTTTGGGTGCGCGTTCCGCATCCCCCCCTGTTTTCTTGTCCGTGCTTTCGGGAATAACCTGCCATGTGTAAACAATGGTATCGTCCTGATCATCCATCACCCGGGCATTTCCAATCATTGACTGACCCGATTTTACAGTGATATTATCATAGGCCGACTTACCGTCCAGCGAAAAAACGGTCATTCGTGGTGCCGTATTTTCTGGCAACTCTCCGGTCCATGCTTTACACAGAACATCCATGGCTCCTGTTTCCTGACCATCCTCGGTAAATAAGCCAAACCAGGTTGAGGTGTGTTCTTGTTTCTGCCCCCACAAAAAGACATACGATCCCAGGCAATTTTGTGGATCCGAGAGAATGGCCTTCATGCTCACATCGTATGTTTCTGCTTTGCTTGTGCTGGTTTGCTCAATGGATGCCCCCCAATTTGTGCGTTCAACCTCCCACCAGCCATAGGGACCCCATTCGGTAACCATGTATGGCTTGGTCCATCCGTAAGAGCGCATGGCTTCGGGCAGGTAGGAGATATCTCCGTAGGTATTAACACCTAAAATATCGACGCTGGGGACAAACTTCTGTATGAGCTTAACCTCAGCTACATCCAATCCGGCAGTAACGGTCATTGTGGGATGATTGGGATCCTCTTCTTTAATCATCTTGCACAATTCTTCGAGATACATCCATACATCGAAATTGGTGTAGTCGAGATCAACTTCGTTGCCCACGCCCCAAACGAGGATGGCAGGATGATCTTTATACTTTCGAACGATGGATCTGAAATACTCTACTTGTGCCTCAATTGCCCCTTTATTGGAATAATCAAATCCTTGCCTTTCCTGCCCCATCCATATACCGAAGGTCACTGTGAGTCCGTGACGTAATGCTTCATCTAGAATTTCATCGGTATTGTCCATAACACCCCAGGTGCGAATGGAGTTGCCGCCATAGTTCTTCAGCACATCCATCTCAACGGTTCCTCCCGCGCCTTTGACGAAATAGGGCTCACCGTTGTACAACAATTGATACCCGGTCTCAGTTTGGATCACCTCAACATGCGATCCTGCACTCCCCGAAACCGAGAGCAAAACCATTGCGAACCAACATCCATATGTCTTCCAAATGTTCATTGATCAAGATTCTTGCTGACGTTGATAAACCCGCACATAGTCCACATACATGTAGCGAGGAACCGATAAGGCCGCTTGGTTGACTTCACCTCCCAAATTTCCACCCACTGCGACATTGAGCAAAATATGAAACTGGGCATCAAAGGGCCAGGTAGCGATTTGCGGACGAAACAAGGTGTATACTTTTTCATCATCTATGAACCACACGATTTCGTTCTCATCCCACTCCATGGCAAATTCATGAAAGTCGTTCTGATTGACAAAGGCATGAGGTTCACCTTCGTACTGGTGGTTACCAAACTGATCGGCAAAATGCAGCGTAGTCAACACCTCATCGGGCTGATTTCCCACATATTCCATGATATCAATTTCACCGCTAACGGGCCACGACGCCACCGCATCTGTGGGGAGCATCCAGAACGCATGCCACAGACCACCAACAGCATCCATGCGAATGGAAGCTTCAACACGGCCATACTTAAAATCTCCTTTCTCCTTTGTTCGAATCCGGGCAGAGGTATAATCCTGTCCGCCAAACTCCTGTGCCTGTGCCTTAATCTTCAGATATCCTCCCGAAACCGTGGCATTCTCCGCTCGATAGTACTGTTCTTCATTGTTTCCCCAAAGCCAAAGTCCATAATTGGAACCATCACCAATCATAGCCTCCCACTTGTTGTCGTCCAATTCTGTACCATCAAATTCATCGGACCACACGAGAAAGAGTTCCCCTTCAACAGGATCACTTTGCTTGCAACCTGCCAAAGTCAAAACCAGCAGGGCCACAACAGAAATGGATATGGATGATCTGAATTTCAACGGACTACTTGACAATTTTACGAATGAGTACATCACCATTGTCCTGTCGAACAGTCAACATATAAACACCTTCTGTCCAGGTAGAACTATCTACAACACAGTTTGACGATGTAACTTGACTTTGCGACCACACAAGGCTGCCTTTCATATCGCGTACCTCAATAGTGGCGTTGCTGAGAGGAGTTCCAATGTTGAATTGGTCCGCAACGGGCACCGGATATACTTCAATACGTTGAACCTGACCTTCTTCCACGTTGATTGATCCTACGCCAAATCGGAAGTTGTCCAGAAAAATGTAATCTTCTGTATCCGTTGCCGGGTTGAGCAGGAGCACGTATTTCGCAATGGTTGTTCCCGAAGATACCAATCCCAGGTCGGCCTCATAGGTTACCCAACCGGCCGATGCCGCCGTGAGCACGTTCGTTTGAGCCACGTCATTGTTGGTAGCATCCTGGAAGATGATAATAAACTCCTGAGCGCCGGCAGGACTGTACAAGTCTATTGCCGCTGTGGAGAAGGTAGATGAGCTGAAAGGAAAACTCAAGTCTCCTCCAAAAGCACCATCATTAGTAGGTGGAATGAACTTCGTAAATCGCGCACATCCGTCCGAACCATTCACCGCATCGGGTGCCGGATTGGCTTCGAGTCCGAGCGTACCGTTCACGAAGTTGTACGACACATTGCGCTGACATTCAAAATCGTCTCCTATTGCAGGATCCGGTGTAACTCCATCACAAGGGTTGGTAAATTCGGGCCCCATCAGGTCATCGAAAAGAAAAACCGTGTTGGTCAGGGAACCCGGATCAAACAACAATACCAGTTGGTTGGTCTGCGTATTGGTAATGGACAAATCAGGTTGGTTGGTCAGTTCAAACGTCAAAGTTTCCCATTCATTGGCAACCGAAGTAGTAGCCTGATACTCACTGTGGCGACCCGATGGGTAGTTGGTAGGACCAGCAATGTTGTTGTCTTCCAACGTTATTTGAACCGTAATTCCGGCCGCCGGACTATATACTTTAACGGTCATATTTTGCGAACCATCGACATATCCCGACAAATCATTCATTTGAGTACCACCGGCGGGATTGATTACAATCACATCGTACAATACGCCCGGATTTCGATTGTATTGTGCGCAAATTGCCGAAGAATTAATACCCGAAGTTGACGGATTGGCATATCCCTGATCGAAACCTACTCCATCGAAATAGTCATAGATGATCAATTCGGGATTATCAAAATCATCCCAAATCATTTGAGCGTTCGCGGGGAAAGCGAACAAACCGAACAACGCTGTTCCCACATACAAAATGACCTTATTCATATCCTGTTTATTATCTTACTGTGTTTTTGACAATTAGTCAAATTTAATAGGTTTAATGCTTGTATGCAAATCATTTCACTTCCAGTGGAATCTGTAGCGTGTCAACATGTACAGTGAATACTCCCGGCTCAACCACCCACTTGTTATCTACGTCAACAAATGCAAGTTCTCGTACCGGTACATCAATTTCAATCGAGGTTTTCTCTCCACCGGCGAGATCTACCTTAGTAAAACCTCTCAACCGCTTTACGCTCGGTGTGATTCGCGCTACTTCATCCGTGATATACACTTGCACAACTTCCTTTCCCCGAATATCCGAAGCATTAGCGAGGTCAACCATGACGTGAATCGTATCCTGAACACCATAGACAGTGCGGTCAAGACGCAAATCTGAATACTCAAAGGTGGAATAGCTTAACCCAAAACCAAATTCCCATTGCGGGTTGAACGCTTCCCTGCCAAAATGAATGTCCAGCGTCTCAGTGTACTTATGGTCGTATGGCACTAGTGATGCCGGGTAGCGTGGGTATGTGAATGGCAACTTACCCGACGGATTGATCTCACCGAAAATGCATTTGGCGAATGCCTCACCACCTTGATCACCAGGGAGATAACCGTAAACAATGGCGTCCACGAACACTTCAAAATCGTTCATAATCAACGGACGATTAAACGCACAGAAGGCTACGATGGGTTTATCCTTTGCCGCCAGATAACGCAATAAATCACGTTGAACAATCGGAAGTTCAAGGGCATCAATATCTCCGGGTTTCTCAGTAGATGGCTCTTCACCGAGGCATACGACAATGACATCGGCACGATCGGCTTTTTCCATGAGCTCCGGTAGGTCAACGGGTTGATAAATCGTCGAACCCGCAGCATAATCAACGGTTCCGGAAACATGATGCTTGCGGATAGCTTCCACAATTGTGAGGGCATCGCCGGTATTGTATTGCTCATCCCTACCCTGCCAAGTGTGGGTCCAGGCACCATTGAGTACATTGAGTGAGTTGGCCGACGGACCACACACCAATACCGAAACCCCCGAATCAAGAGGCAACACCTGATCATCATTCTTCAATAGCGTAAGCGATTCCTCAGCGGTTAGTCGCGCGGCATCGCGGTGCGCCTGAGAAGCGAAAAGCGGATAGTCATCGAAGTCAGGAATCGGATGGTCAAAAAGCCCCATTTGTTTCTTGACCCATAGAATTCTTCTACATGACTCGTTGAGCCGTTCCTCAGAGATTTCACCGCTTTTCACCAGGTCGATCAACGCTTCATTAAAGGTATAATCGTTGGGAGTCATGCTCATATCAATTCCTGCGTCAATAGCGATCTTCACAGCCTCGCGCATGTCTTTGGCCACCTTGTGATCGCGGTAGAGCTTGATGATGTCTTCCCAATCTGTAAGGGCGATCCCTTTAAATCCCAACTCATGTCGCAGCAACTTGGTGAGTATGTCAGGATCAGCATGCACCGGAATTCCATTGACCTCGCCTGAGTTGATCATTACGGTAAGAGCTCCCTGATCAATTGCCTCCTGAAACGTTGGTAGAAAATATTCACGCAGTTGGCGCTCGGGAATCCAGGCCGGGGTACGGTCCTTGCCCGACAAAGGCATGCTGTATCCCAGGAAGTGTTTCATACAAGCCGCTACTTTGACCGGATCTCCCGGTTCTCCCTGATAACCATTAATTACGGCACGAGTCATAGAACGCGCGAGGTGAACATCTTCACCATAGGTTTCAAAAAATCGCGACCACAGCGGTTGTCGGCCAAGATCCAACACCGGAGAAAAATTCCACGGAATCCCACTTGCCCTGCATTCATAAGCCGTAATAGATGCGGCTTTCTGCACCAATTCAGGGTTCCAGGTGGCTGCCTGACCGATTTGCTGCGGGAAAAGCGTCCCGTCTACCGTATAGTTCACACCATGAATGGCGTCAATTCCGTAAATAACAGGTATGTGATTGCCTTCCTCGGTGGCTTTGGTTTGGATTTGCGTAATAAGCTCCTGCCAATGCTCCCGCGTGTAGGTGTGGCCTCCAACGTTCAGTATTGAACCCACGAAATAATGCTTGATTGCCGAGTCCAGTTTGATGGAATCGAGTCGATGGGGTTCTTCCAGGTTGTAAATCTCACCCACGGAAATGACATCGATATTGATTTGTGTCATTTGCCCCACTTTCTGCTCAATGGTCATCCCGGCAAGTATCTCTTCAATCTGAGGATCTTGTGGTGTAGTCGCTCTTGACGTCGTTTTCTCGCCGCTGCATGAGGTAAGTATCAGGCATACGCCAAATAGGATGCCTAACCAATGGGTTGTCCTCATAACTGTTTCAGTTTTATGGTTCTGATCCATACTTCTCCTGCTTGTTCGCCAACAAAATACAGTTGCTTCACACGGTCGAGTGCTATGCCCTTCTCCTTCAACGGAAGGGTAGACAGGGGAATCTCAATATGCTGCCATTCTACTCCAGTCTGCGATGTACCGTCAATACTCATCACTTCGCATGAATGTCCGGCAAAGTCCTCAAGGTATACCGAAAAGGAAGCTCCTTTGACCGACTTGAACTCAAAACTCAACTGCGATGAAGCATCAGCGCCTCGCATATTAACAGCGTACCAACCATTCCAGTTGATTCCCCATTTTGCCCAATCGCAAACCGGTTCGTTTATGGTCCATTTAATTTGCGCAGAACCGTTGGAATTGATTTGCTGAAGTTGGTGACAGTCTGTGTTCGCCGTGCCCCAGGCATCTTCCTTGAAGTGCTCAGGTCGATAGATTGTTTGCTGTGGAGAACCATTTGGCTTCATGCCTTCCACTTCTTCCCGCATGGCTGCGTATTCTTCCTTGCTGTACGGAATCAACCTGATATCGTCGAGATAAAACGATCCCGAACCTTCCAGCTGGAATTGCATTTGCCGAATGGCTGAAATATCAACTTCTTCTTCGATAATTGGAAAATCCCACAGTGGCACGATCATTTGCTTCCATGTAGAATCAATGGTGAGGCCGACAAGATACTTTGACGCATCCATAAAATGGTAACTCCCCCCACCCCCGGCATCTTCCATACATGCCACAATCGGAATCGCATTCACCGGCTTGTCGGTTGAACGCACATAGAAGGTAAGTGCCAGATTATGACGGATTTGCGACATATCCGTAGGCGTCCAGTTGGAAAAACTATTGCCGAAACCGATCCATTCGCAATTTCCTTTATTCCACGACAGGCGTATGGCGCTGGAGCCTGAATGTACCCTATCATGCACAACCTCAAAATCACCACAATCGGCCAGGGAATTCCACATGGTTCCCACGGCATCTTCAAAAATCACGGCATCCATTTGCTGTGATGCGGGAGGTTCTTCGTAGGCGTCGTACAGCGGACCGGATTGGAACGAAACTCCACAACCGGCGAGCACGAATGCACCAAACGCTATGTATGCCAAATATCTCAAGGGGTATAGGGAGAATTGGTTGTGAAAATCAAATGATCCACCTGTGCTTCGGAAAAGCCATTGTCGGGATTGGCCAGGAAAAAGACGTTGATCGACACGAGTTTGGCAGGCTCGGGCAACCCGTTTCCAGCAGTTTCCACCGGATTGCCTTCTGCATCGGTTTTCAGACTGCTGTACAGAATGCTGATCAGATCCCACTGATTTCCGGTTGACCAGTACTCGTATGTAAATCGATCCTCGGTGTTTTCATCAAAAACGCCGTCTCCATTATCGTCCTCATCAAACCAGAAGAGTATGAACGAATTAGTGGGGCCGTAGTTTTCTATGGCCTTGAAGCCCATATTGAAAAACAGGTTGGACGCCGATGCCGGAAGCCCAAATGTGCCTTCATCAGGGCGAATCATGACCGAACCGATGGCCCAGTCCCAGGGCACTGCTCCGGCAAAACTATACAGGCAATTGCCCTTGGCCGCTTCGCCTGAACCACATTGGATAGAACCCGCGACAGTAGTTTGATTGAAAACGGTCCAATTCGAACCAAGGCCCTCTTCGAATCCGGTAATGAAATACCCATCATCGATTTTGGTGCCCGCAATGGTTACCGTGTCTCTGATGATCGGAGCTTCCGGTTCGTCGGGAAATACCAGTTCGATATAAGCATCTTCCAAACCGAAACCGGGGAAATTAGTAGCCCCGCCGTTCCATGCGGTATTCTCGATGGAAAGGATACGGTCAAACCCGGTAATCGTGCGTTGCGCCCCGGTTGAGGCTCCGGTGATGCTGATTTCCCAGGTGGTGTTTTTTGACAATTCACCACTATAAAATACGTTGCCATCAACGGGGAAATTCACCGTTTGGTGGCTAATTTTAATTTCTTCAACGATGGAGAATGGACCAAACAAGTCATTCAGATCCGGACCATCAATGGCGGTTTCGTCTTCCTTGCGGCAGGATACAGCCAGCAAAGCAAGCATTATGTATATTCCGAAAGTCCTCATTATCAAAATTTTAAGCTAAGTAAAAAGCTGAATTGAGTAATCCCATAATCAACCAATTGTGCATCGGCGTGCACAATATTGAACATTTGGTAGTGGGCCGACACAGCATTTCGTTCGTTAAATCGGTAGCGCAATCCGGCAGCATACAGATTCTCTGTAAAACTCACATCGGCAATAGCAAAGTTCTCTATCGTGTTGTAGCGATTGCGGAGATCTACAAACGCATTACCATCGGCCATCAGCATCTTCGCTCCGAGCATTACATCAAAATTGGATACAAATTCCCAGGTCAGTCCGGCGTCAACCATGGTACTGTTAAGCGTAATGGTTTCATAAGCCTCGCCGCTGCGTGAGGTATTTTCAAACCGAACACCCAGATCCATTTTCAAATCGTTCTTCCACCCCATCCAATCATTAAAGTATACATCTGCCCCTGCCTTGAAAACAATGAATTTCTTTTTCTGCAGGGTCCCCGTTCCTCTCGATTGTGTCAGGTATGCGGCCTCCACAAAAATCTCGCGAAATCCCACCGTATCTTCACGCACAACATTCAGGTAGGTACCTCTACGATTGGGAGTAGCCGCGCCATAGGGCGTGGCATTATCATACGCCGGATTGTAAACGAGCAGCTCTTCTGAAATGCGCACACTCGTTTCCGCAGCTCCACTAATCACGTCGGAATAGCTCATCGGTCGTCCAATAGCATCATTGGTGATTTGCTGGAATACTCCGGGGTACTTCTCATAATTGATGCGTTTGGTCTGAGCTCCGGGCGACAGAAAATCAGCACCTATATCTTTGTACCCCAGCTTGATACGAATTCCATTGGGTTGACTTTGGAGATTCAAACCAACATCATAAAACCAATCCCCCATCTGCTCCGGAGCCCGCGTATCAGAGTAGTTGATGTAGCGCGTTTCGCTGAATCCGGCCTCTCCTTCGACGCCACCTTTCCATTCTGGCGCAAGGTGCTTGGCATACGCCAAATGCATAGAGTGCACACTGTTCTTGAACTGAATACTATCCGGAATCGTTTCTTTCAGATCGAAAATATTAACGCTGTTCACACTAAGATTAAACTGTTCACTTTGAACCAATTGAAGAGTTCCTCCTCCGTACAACCGTTCGGGCACTGCTAGCCCATCAGTCATGCGTTGTCGGGTGATAAAAGCTTTAACGTTGATTTGATCGATCAGCCTGCTAAAATTCAGCCCGAAACCAACATTAGCCCCTTGCATGCGCCACGTGTTACCGGCATTGTAGAACATATCATAATGCACAATATCTCTTCTAAGGGCAAATACATCAGCCTCGTTCACCATTCCCTCTTCTTCAAAGTTGTGCAAGGTGTATGGTGTCAACTTCAAATCAATATCTCCCAATTCATAACGCACCACCCCTCCGGCAACCCCGCGCAGGGTGAGCTGCCGCACCAAAAACGAAGTTCCCGCTCCCCAAAATCCACCGAGCTCATTGCGAATACGGAATGTGCCGATGATCTCTGTATTCTTCTCCGGAAAAACACTCACCGCGAGATCCATCAAGGTATGGCCATAATTGGCCTTACGGGTCGTGATTGAATCCAGCTGATCGTCAATATCCAGATCATTGTCAAAGTAGTATCCCCGCGCACTTCCATTGATCTGGAA
The DNA here is from genome assembly GCA_020437755.1 of Flavobacteriales bacterium. Classification (GTDB taxonomy): domain Bacteria; phylum Bacteroidota; class Bacteroidia; order Flavobacteriales_D; family Sanyastnellaceae; genus JADFAK01. The sequence continues at coordinate 30,262 of JAGQVX010000003.1, read as the reverse complement.
TTTGCGCTGCTGACCCACTGAAACCGCGGAGATCAGCACAAGGATGACTATGCTCAGGTACTTTGCCATCAGAAATTAATTTTGATTTCCACCGTTGTCTCATGTCCGGCAAACCGGTCCAGTTCATAGCTCCGGTCTTCAAACCGGAAGTAGCGGTGCCTCACAAAGAGGAATGTATTTTTTGCCATTTGATAATCCAGTCCCAGCCCAACAGCGACCCCTTCCTGGTTGCGCGGACGCTTCGACTGCAGGTCCACGAGGGTGCTGTAATTGGCCACTACGCGCTCATAGCCGAAATATTGGGCAATTACCCATTTGGGATGCACGTGATAGTAGTTTTCCACCTGGTGCGAATACAGACGGATATACGCATCCTCGTTGAACACAGTAATCGCTGAAAATTTAGGTTGAGCTGAATTGTACGCTCCCAAATAAAAGAGGTACCAAGGCTTGCCAAACAGGTTGAAGCTGTACTTCACCTGTGCCTCAATATTGTTGAAGTATTTGTCGTGAACTACATCCCCATTATCGCCAAGATCGGTGAGTTCCACCGTTTCAAAAACGCCACGGTACAAGACACTCGTCCTTGAATACGGACCCACATTGGAAGGAAACGACCACCTCCAGAATCTCGACATGGTCAGACCGTTGATGGTATGTCCGTAGGTAATTTTATTCCCCAATCTTTCAATTTCCTTCGCAACGCCCCAACCTAAAATGACTTTTAGCTTTTGAATCTGGATATCGGTATTCAAGTTCAACCCTTGTCGATTATTGGCCATCTGTCCAATCCCCAGCATTGCACTTCCGGTTTGAGTCAATACACCATTCGCTCCAATAATGGTGGTACTTCCTGCTGCCGCCGAAGGCAGTTCTGTAATCGCTGTATTCACAAACTCCCCATTGTTGTTTACTGCATTCGGACTGATCCGGAACGCGTGAATCTCCAGCGGCAAACCAATCAACTTCTTGTGCAATTTTACCTTCACAGTCGCCAATTCTCCATAACCCGGATCCTGAATCACATCGGAATATCGGGCGAATCCAAACTCGCCCTGAACGCTAATCTTCTGCCCTTCAAAGACCCCTTCCAGGGTATATACATGATTCTCTATGCGCTCCGTTGCTTTGGCATCGGAATAAGAAATGCGGTTGAACGTATTGAAACTCACCCTATGGGAACCTATTGTCTTTATAAGTCGGCCCGCGTACGCATTGTTCGGAATCGTATTATCGAAAAACTGTATAAACGAACCCGACGTTGAATCTGCCAATGGATCGCTTGTCTGCTGAATAAATGCCGATCCGGCATTTTGAGTCTTTCCGTACACCAAATTGACCGCCAGACCCAGTGGCAATTCCGTTATGTCCAATAGCACCCCTTGCACAGCCTGTTGTGCCCAACGGGTATCCTGAGAAATAGCTCCTTTGGTGTAATAATCCTTATATCTTCGATCAACATCTCGATAGATCGGATCCCAGGGGTTGCGCTCAAATATGCTGTATCGGTTGTACCCCGCAAACGACATCATGGTAAACGCAGTCATGCTATGCCAATGAATTCCACCGGCCTTAATCGAGAAGTTGGCAAGAGGCGTGGAAAACGATCCATACAAATTCACGCCAAGCTGCAGATTCCTGTAATAATCGAATCCCCCTGTATTCTGATTCCACACAACCAAATCGGTTCCAAAAGAAGTTCGAGGGGTTGGATTACCGGAGATATTAAGTGTTAATTCGGGAAGCTGTGTAGCATCGCCAATAAGTATGCTGCGCTCTTGCAAATACACCGGATCCCCATCTACCACCTGAAACGCGTACGGGTCCGTAAAATATCGATGTTGCGCGTAAAATCTGTAGTTCCCGCTAATGTTAAATCCCTGCAAGGGGAAAGGCTTCACCTCAGTGGTTTGAGCAACCACCTGGACACTTGAGAGGAATGCTATGTAAAGCAGGATTTTTCTCACTACCAGAAAATCGAATAGAGTGCAACAACCATGATCATAACGGCAAAAGCCATTACATTGAATGAACTTGTTGTTCTGAACATATCTTTCTTGAGCTCGATCCCCTTCTCATCATCAGCACCACGGCCTTCAAGCTTCGAAACCAACAACATAACCGCTACCGTCAATAAGAAGGTGATACCCATTTGGTGCATCCACGGGAAAGATGGCCAAATCAGACCATCCTTTGGGAGCAACTTTCAGGTAAAGTGCGATGGGTATCGACGAGAGTGCGCCAATCACTGCCGACCTTGCCGTTGCCTTCTTCCAGAACAATCCGAGCATAAAAATCGCCAGGATTCCCGGACTTACAATCCCAGTGTACTCTTGAATGTATTGGAAAGCCTGAGGAATACCCCCTAGCAAAGGAGCTACCAACACCGCAATCAACAGCGCGACAACACCCGTAATACGACCGGTACTAACCAACCGTGATTCCGATGCATTCTTGTTGATCAACGGCTTGTAAATGTCCATCGTAAATATGGTGGACGTGCTATTCACCATTGAAGCCAAAGATGACACAATGGCAGCCGCCAAAGCCGCCAACACCAAACCTTTCAGTCCGGCGGGCACAAACGTAGAAATCAACCAGGGGTAGGCCTTATCATTGGCAACACTGCCATCGGCCAGGGTAAATTGCGCGGCTACATCCGGATTGTCCCTGAACATGACAAAAGCAATAATTCCGGGAACAACCACAATCAGTGGAATGATCATTTTAAGCAATGCTGCAAATGCAATCCCTTTTTGCGACTCGGCCAAACTCTTCGCCGCAAAGGTTCGCTGAATGATGTACTGATTGAACCCCCAATAGTAAATATTCGCTATCCACATTCCGCCTACCAAAACGGCAATTCCGGGAAGATTACTGTACTCCGGATGACTGGAATCAAGGATCATTTCAAACTTGTCGGGGACTTGCTGCCAGATGTAGTTCAATCCGCCAATCACAGAATGGTCGGGAGACACATGATACAATGCAATTCCCGAAGTCACCAATCCCCCAACCACAAGCAGCACTACCTGTACCACATCCGTCCAGGCAACCGAGGAAAGCCCCCCCCACAAGGAATATGCTGCGGTGAACAAGGCCAATCCAACAATACTGTAGCCCACCAATGAACCGTCTCCCGATCCCATTATGGTATCCAGGGCAGTTCCCCCCAAATAAAGCACCGAAGTCAGGTTGACAAAAATGAATAAGGCTACCCAAAAGACAGCTAGAATAGACTTGACCTGAGCATTGTAGCGCTTCTCCAAAAATTCAGGAATCGTGTACAATCCTTTTTCGATGAAAATAGGTAAGAAGTATTTCCCAACCAACAACAGAGTGATGGCCGCCATCCATTCATAAGAGGCTATCGCTAACCCAATAGCGAAACCGGATCCCGACATTCCTATGAACTGCTCAGCCGAGATATTGGCAGCTATGAGGGAAGCTCCCACTGCCCACCAGGGAAGCGATTTTCCCGCTAGAAAGTAAGAAGTTGAATCCGCCTCCACGCCTTTCTTGCGGCGGGAAACATATAATCCAATTGACAAGATCACTGCGGAGTACACACACAGAATGGTGATATCTAAAGTGGACAGATTCATACCCTTAACCTAAAACCAACAAATAGTTATTGTGAATTTTACGCTAAGGTGTATAAAATTATCGGAGAAACAAAATTTGGTGAAATCAAACCTCGAAATTGAAGCCCTTACTCTTGAGCAAGTTGTACTGCTCTTCATCAAACTGGTAGAGCTTTGCGGGTCGGTGAGAAACGTTTTCCTGCAGATTGCCGGTTTCCTTCAAAAAGTGCATTTGCAAAATCTTTTTTCGGAAATTTCTAATGTCCAGCTTGATGTTCAATATAGCTTCATAAAGCCCTTGAAGTTCCGTCAGGGTGAAGCTGGGAGGCAACAGCTCAAAACCAATAGGTCGGGTACGTACTGATTTTTGAAGGCGGGAAACACAAGAGTCCAGAATCTTGTTGTGGTCAAAAGCCAAATTCACGGCGTCACTCACCTTAAACCATCGCGCTTCAGATGCAAATGAAGATGGATTCAATTGATAGTCGCTGATCTTAACCAGTGTATAATACCCGGTTGTCAACACACGCCCAAGCGGATGGCGATCAACTTCACCAAAAGTCTCCACCTGTTCGAAATACAGATTGCTCAATCCGGTCAACTCCTTCAGCACACGGTTCACCGATACTTCGAGATCCTCATCAGGGGCAACCAGGTCACCCGGAAGTGCCCAATACCCATTAAACGGATCTTCGCCACGTTCGATGAGCAGCACCTTCAAATCATTGCCGTCAAATCCGAATACGACACAATCAATCGAAAATGCGAAAGAGAAATACTTTTGTAAGTGTGCTTCTACCACGTTCGAAAATTTCGCGACAAACTTAACTGAATTATCTGAATTCACAGGGGCGCCCCCATGAAGTGCCTTCTTTAACTCATGGCTGAAATCACATCCTGGCGGGTAATGATGTGATGTGTTCCATCCGCAAGTTTCACCAACACTGCAGGAGTGTCCTGATTCAAGCGTGCCGATACCTGGTTAATAGGCTCTTTCTCGTCAACCATAGGTAGCGGCCCGGCCATGATGCTATCAATTTTGGCGTCAATTACATCCTTGGAATCGCAAATTTTCTGAACCAGGACGCGCTCGTCTACTGTGCCCACAAATGCTCCATTGGCTACTACCGGCACCTGTGAAATGTTGTATTGCCTCATCTTACCAACCACATGACTCACCAACTCACCGGGGGTGCATGTCACCAAAGGCTTGTCGATATGATCAGCGATCAAATCACGAGCAACCTTACGCTCCGGAGTCAAAAACCCACGATCCTTCATCCAATCATCGTTGTAAATCTTGCCTACATACCGACTTCCATGATCATGAAACAACACGACTACAACGGAATCTTCGTTGAGCTGATCCTTCATTTGTCGAATGACCTGAAATGCTGAACCTGCTGAGTTACCAAGAAACAAGCCTTCTTTGCGCGCCAATTCACGCGTCACCAATGCTCCGTCCTTGTCGGTTACCTTTTCAAAATGATCAATAATGTCGAAATCCACGTTGGCCGGAAGAATATCTTCACCAATTCCTTCCGTGATGTACGGATAGATCTCGGTTTCATCGAAAACGCCCGTTTCATGGTACTTTTTAAAAACCGAACCATAGGTATCTGCTCCCCAAATCTGAATATCCGGGTTCTTCTCTTTGAGGTATTTTCCAACGCCCGAGATGGTTCCTCCGGTTCCGACTCCCACCACAAAGTGCGTGATCTTACCTTCGGTCTGATCCCAAATTTCAGGACCTGTCTGCTCATAATGCGCTTCCCGATTAGCCAGGTTATCATACTGATTCACCCAAAATGAATTGGGAATCTCCTCACTCAATCTGCGGGCTACTGAATAGTATGAATCCGGATGATCGGGTGCCACGGCCGTGGGACAAACGACAACCTCCGATCCCAGCGCACGCAATACGTCAAACTTCTCCTTTGATTGCTTGTCGTTAGAAGTACAAATCAACTTGTATCCTCTTACTATACACGCTAAAGCCAACCCCATTCCGGTATTTCCCGATGTACACTCAATCACGGTTCCACCCGGTTTCAATTTGCCGGATGCTTCCGCTTCTTCAATCATCTTGAGGGCCATACGATCCTTCACGGAGTTACCGGGATTGAAATATTCAACCTTTGCCAGGATGGTTCCGGGAATGTCATCCGCAATTTTATTGAGTTTGATCATTGGGGTATTCCCTATGGTCTCCAGGATGTTGTTGTAGACTTTCATGCGTGTAATTTGCGGCAAAATTATCCTTTTTACGTCAATTCCCGATGTACCCCTTAAATGAGTGCCTGAATTGCCCTGTATGCATGTTGGGCAGCGAGAATTGGTTGAGAAAAAGCCGGCATTCGCCAAATGGTGTATCAGTCAAACCGAATGGCTCGAATAGGCGTAATGCGTGACACGTAAAGCCCTGGAAGAATCAGGAAAATCAGACAAACCAGTAAGGTAAAAAGGTCGAGCATCAAAATATAGCCGGGTTCTATGAGAATGGGTGCCCGATCCACGAAGTATGTCGCCGGATCAAGTGTGACCCAACCAAATCGCTGCTGAGCCCAACACAAACCGATTCCGAATAAATTACCTGCCAGCAAACCCATGCCGATCACAAGCGCAGCCTGACGCAAAAAGACGCCCAAAACAGTGACGTCTGTAGCCCCCAGAGCCTTTAGCATGCCTATCATCTGCGTGCGTTCCAGAATGATGATCAACAATGCCGAGGTCATATTCACTACAGCAATAAAAATCATAAGTCCGATTATGATGTAGACATTCAAATCCAACATCTCCAGCCAATTGAAAATCTCCGGATTCATGTCTTTCACATGTCGCGTTTGTGTAAAAAACGGGATGGCGTGATAAACTGCTTCATCGATGGCTTCCAATCGATCGAAATCAGAGATAAATACTTCGTATCCCCCCACATAATTTCCATAGGACGATCCTGAAGTTGTGAGATCGTAAGTAATCTCTTGACAACAGCCTTCCTGCTCCCCCCCCTGTGTAGCAATCCTCATCCAGGCGGTGTCGGCCAGCGTTTCCCGATGATCTGAAACAATGAGGCGTATGGTCGTATCGCGATCCACACAAAGCCTGTGAGGACCTTCACCATACCAGTCATCCACACTCCAGTCGTAGTCAAACCTACCATCTCCGCCAAATGCCAGTCCCGTCAGTAAATACCCGCCCACACATGTTGTATCGAGCTTCATTTGCGCTTCAAGTCCCCATTGGTTAGCTCGCTGTATATGACCAATGGGTATAAACACATACTTCCGGTCATACTCTTCCAGTCCGGTGTCAAACAAGCCACATATCCTAAAAACCCGCGGACGAATATCCTCTTCACTTTGAATCAAATACAATGTGAGCCGGTCCCCCACCCCTATCTCCAATCGGGAAGCCAGGCGAGCTGAAATCATCATGTACTGATCATGATGAAGAGAGGTATCATTCAGTCCCACGCCTTCAACAAGCTTGTCGGCTAAGAACTCCCATGAATAGTCGTCGGCAATACCCTTTACCACAACGCCTTCAATAGTCTCGGTTTCCAATATTCCCGGCATGAGTGCGAAGCGCTGAACATGGGTCACTCCGGGAATATCCCGCAGGGAGTCGGACAATGCCTCACTGTATTCCATGCGTACCGATTCCTTGGAAAAGTTATCTTCTGAGGATACCACTTGTATATGAGCTCCAAAGCCCACAATTTTCTGCTTAATCTCCTGCTGGAAGCCCCTAAGAACGCTCAGAGCAACAATCATCAGCGCCATACCCAGGGCAATGGCAATCATGGCGATCACCACAATGGGTCGCGATAAACGATTGCCGTCTCCGCCAATTAATCGGCGCGCTATGAAAGCCGTAACATTCAACTTATGGCCACAAATATATGCGCTGAGTTTCACGATGTCTTTGATATTTGCACAATTATTGTTCAGTTTGAGACATGAAATACTTCCATCTGCTGGCTGCAGCTTTACTCCTTACGTTTTCCCTTTCCGCTCAACTACCTGCAGAAGTTTTGGGCACAAGGCCAAATGATAACATCGTTGTGGGTGCCGAACGTTTGAACTCCTATTTGCCCCAGCTTCAAAACCGAAAAGTGGCTATCGTCGCCAACCCAACGTCCGTGGTTGGCGAAACCCATTTGGTGGATACCTTACTCGCTCTCCACGTCAACGTAGTCAAAGTATTCGCACCGGAGCACGGATTCCGCGGAGATGCCGAAGCCGGTGCCCACATCAAGTCGGGAATCGATGAAAAAACCGGACTACCCATCGTTTCACTGTATGGATCCAATAAGAAACCCACAGCCCCTCAACTTGCCGATGTTGACATCATCATTTTCGACATCCAGGATGTGGGTGCACGATTCTACACCTACATCTCCACCTTGCATTACGTGATGGAAGCAGCGGCTGAAAACAACAAAAAGGTTATTGTCCTCGATCGACCCAATCCCAATGGGTTTTATGTCGATGGTCCGGTGCTGCAACCCAAATACAAATCGTTCGTGGGCATGCATCCCATTCCTATTGTACACGGGATGACTATAGGTGAATTGGCTCGCATGATCAATGGCGAAGGCTGGCTCGAAGGTGGGCGCACCTGTGATTTGAGTGTTGTGGCATGTGTCAACTATGCGCATCTTGATTTGTACACGCTTCCCATCGCGCCATCTCCCAATTTGCCCAATATGACTGCCATCTATTTGTATCCATCGCTATGCCTTTTTGAAGGTACTTCGGTGAGCGTAGGGCGAGGTACTGAATTGCCTTTCCAGGTCATTGGGCATCCCGGGCACAAGGCCAAATATGCATTTATCCCTCAAAGTATCGCGGGTGTTTCAGAAAACCCAAAGCACCAGGGTGAAACGTGCTACGGCCATGACCTCACTGAATTCGGCAACTTTTACTTTACGGGCAAAGGTCAACTTTACCTCGAATGGCTCATAGGAATGAATGAAGAACTGGGAAGTGAAGCACTCTTTTCCCGACCCGAATTCTTTGACAAACTTGCAGGTACCGACCGCCTGCGCAAGGCCATTATTGCCGGAAAATCGGCCGAAGAAATTCGTTTGGAATGGAAGGATGACGTCGAAAAGTTTAAAAAGCTGAGACGTAAATATCTTCTCTACTCCGATTTTGAGTAATTTCAGGCCCTCAAATCATGGCCATGAAAAAGACCGGAATCATTTGGATCTCGCTGATTGCAGCAACAATCACCATTGCAGGATGTAAGAAGTCGGAAGAGTTCATCAATCCTGTGTATCAATGTGAATGCGGAAAAGTAAGCTGGTTTGGCGATCAGCACGAACTGCTCATGGCGGAGTACCTTCAACCTGCGGAAGACAATGCATTCGGCCGCCGATACTACATTACGGCTGATATAGCCTCTGAAGGAGAATCGGAACCGCACCACCTCAACATGATTATTGAAACCGACTCGGTGCATCATCAGTACTTTGACATCTTGTTGAGCCAGCACATCGATGTATGGATTCAAGAGGTCAACTACAACGATCCCAATGTGCAGATTCGTGAGTTCGTTCCCGTTTTGGGGAATGTAAACATCTCACCGGCCTTCTTCGGTGGAACAGAAAAAGCTTCGTTCACGCTGAGTGTTCAGGAGTCTTTCAACGGATCACCAGCCGGAGCTATCTTGCCGCTCTCAGGCAATCTGGAGGTAGGGATTTAAGCGTTACCGTTTCACGATTATCGGTCGGGTAATCCACGCGCCTTCAACTTGAAGCGCCAGGAAATAGGTACCCGGAGCAACATCTCGCACCGATATGCCTTCCCGTCCGTAGTTACCTTCATTCACGACGATACCAACATTGTTGTATAACACGAAAGGAGCCCCCAACGCAACACCCGAAGTATAGACCTGTTCTGAGGTTGGATTGGGAAATACATTGAACGAGTCACGAGTCTCATCATTCACCGCCGAACCATTACCTACAACCAACTCATCCACGAAGGTTTCATCACCACATTCCGAGTGAACAACCATTTCGTACGTGTAGGTCCCATCGGCGAATTGCAATGCATTGACATCACCATCTTCAAAGACGTACTCATTACCATTAATCGTAACCGTCATGCTATCTGCCCAATACGACAAGTGGGTAGTAACGCTGTGAAACGGCGGCTGATAAACGAAGTCCAACTCCCCATAAACCACCGGATAGTAATTCCAAGCTTCCTCATCACCCTGAACCACCGAACCTGCAACAGTCTGAAGATACTGAGCCGTTTCTGCGTCCAGTCCGCCGGTGTAGGTGCACCCTACCGGACTGTCATCATAGAGCATGGTGTAAAGCACGCAAGCCATTAAATACGTTCCTGCCGCACTCGGATGAGAACCGTCGTTGGAATACAATAATATCTCATCATTCGTCTCATCACGCACCTGACGCCAGGCTTCCCCCACGGGAGCCGTCCAGCAGTTGTTCATGAACGCCATTTCCTGATATCGCTCGGTCAAAAGGTCCTGCATTCCATCGTACGTACATACCGGTGGCCACGCAGCACAATTGTCCTGATCGCCATCAATTCGCCCCCAGGTCATAAGAAATACCGGCATGGAGCATTCATTGTAAAAACGCGCTGTATCCACGAGTTGCTTCGCATAAGGAAAAACATCTGCCTGCACCTGATTATCAGGAAACGCCGGCATCTGACTTTGTTCCTGCAGAATCACATAATCCCACGAGCCGTTGTGCAGCAGGTCTTGCGTATCACCATTTTGTGTATGGAGCTCAAACGTGTAACTCGCCAAGGTACTCCCGGCAGTAATTGCCGAATTCGATTTACCGGCAGCAACCTGCTCAAATACGGTTGGAAGGTCGTTGGTATAGATATAGGAATTACCAACAAACAAGACGTTGTAGGTTTGGTCTTGAGCAATTGCGGCCACAAGGGCAAATGCAAACAGAAACGTAACAAGTGATCTCATGTCTTCGAATTTAATGATCCGAAGATAATACTCCACCCTCTATTTCGACCCGGGATAAAGGTTAAAATTCATTCCTTTCTTGCAACCGCAGCACGGGCATGAATTAATTGATGTGCTGCCCCTATCAGGGGATCAGTTCCGCGCACCAGATCTTCCTGACTCACCTCAATTTCCACGTCGGGAATAACTCCATGATCAACTGGCTGATCATCTATATCCAGTTCAAAACGAACCCTGGGAACTTCAACAACAAGGCCGGTATTGGGAAGAATGAAGCGGTAAAAATATCCGCTGTTGTTAGCCACCGCCCCGCCAAGGGTTTCTCCACCGATCAATGTACAGCGGGTACCATAGGATTTGGCCAATGACGCAAAGTCCGCTCCACTGCTGAACACTTCTCCACTTATGAGAATGTACACATCACCGCGGTATACATCGTTGGTTGGTTCAAGGGTTCTGCCAAATCGCTCTTTACGACAATAAGTTCCCTCTCCGGTTTTGAACTCGAATGTGCGGTATAGCATATCTTTGAACCTGTTGCGTATTGGGTGATCCATATACGCATAGTACTGCGACTTGACATTGATCATTTCCACCGTCCGGTATTTGTTGCTCAAGTCATTCTCTAAATGCGAAAACAACAGATTTTCAAACCCCTCACGGCCGCCTCCATTCTCACGAATATCAATAATCAAAGAGGATATCCGCCTGGTGTTCAGCTCCGCAAAACAACGATTCAGAAAAGCTTCATACCGCATACGTGAAATACCGTGAAACTGGCGTATGGTAAGAACACCATAGTCATTGTCAATCGTAAACTCAAAGGGTTCTGCTGCCTCGTCACCAAATCCATACACTTCCTGCAGTAAATCAAACCGATCATTATACCCAATCGCAGAAGCCAAGAGCAATTTTGGCGGTATGGCCGGATCTGACATGGCTTCACGGTAGGCAATCGAAAAGGTGTTTCTGAATCCAAACCTCAAGGCGTAAAACCACCAGAACTGTCCTTCCAATTGTCGAAGTTCGGCTTCGCGAGGTCTTCCGTCACAGGTAATAAACACCGTTAGTTCATCCACAATCTCCTCCATCGGCACGCCATTGATGGAAACAATCTCGCTTCCTCTCGGCAAGTACTCATGTTCGGAGAAATTGTGATTGACATAGGCCCTTCCCTGGGCAAAAAGAAGCGTAAACGGAAAAAACCGTTTATGATTCAATAGTTGATCGGATACATCTTCCGTAAAATACAAATTGGTGTGACCATCACCGATCTCGTCGATTAATCGTGCAGCCGTGATGTATAAATCCCGCGGACTGCACGCCTCTTCTACACGCGCTTCGGCAAACATGCTGTCGAGTCGGGACTCCGGGCAAAACGCCGAATATCCGGGATGAGACTCGTGCAATACTTCGCGCAGGAGCTGAATATCTTGATTGATAAGTTCGGGATCTATGAGCACCCCGACTTGAGGTAACTGGGCAAGCGACTGAATGGTAAGGCATAGCCATACCGCTTGCAGGTATGTTGCGTGGCGTAGTAGCAATTTGGTCAGATTAGGTTACCTAAATATACGCAAACCATGCGTAAATGTTACATCTGCTATCTCACAACAGTGGTATCCTGAGGGGTGGAATCATCATGATGTGCTTCCTGGCTGCCGGCTTTAATCAACAGGTATAACAGCAACAGAAAAACGACCAAAACCAGAAATGCTCGTGGGTCTTTATAGAGGGGTTTCTTATGCAAACGAGACAAGGTTTCCTCATAATTGGTCAGTACCTTACCGAAATCACGGTGCTGATCAATCTCCTCCTTTGAAGGACTATCCTGATTTTTACCTGCTTCAAACTTCCTCATCCCTGCGTCAAAATAACGGATTTTAAGCGCTTCAGCACACGGTGTGTCTTCATTTTAACCGCGTCTTCAGAACTTCCCAAAACTTCAGCCATCTCCCGGAATCGCATCCCTTCGAAAAATCGAAGTTCAATAAGCAGTACCTCCTGTTCTTCGAGCGTGTTGAGTGAAGCTACGACACGCTCGAATTGCATTTGGCGAATGCCGCTTTCTTCCAATTCCTGTGACAGCCCGGAAATCAACGATTCCGAAAGCTGAACATGGTGCACACGTTTATTCTCACGAAAGTACATATTGACCTCATTGATCGCTATGCGGTACAGCCATGCTTTAATAGGCACGCCCGTATACGTGTAAGTATTCAGGCTCAGCATGGCTTTCACGAATGTTTGCGACACTAAATCGGATGTCAGTTGTCGATCGGAAACACGCTTGAGTACAAACCGGAACAAACCTTCAAAATGAGCTTCATAGATCACTCCGAAGGCCCGCCGGTCGTGCTGAGCGCGCTCAATCAGCTCCTTTTCAGTCAAATTGCGATGATTTTCCAGAATCAGCTTGGTTTCGACGTTATAATGCAGGTTTCAAAAAAGGTAACGGCAAATAAGAACAGATTATTCCTACATAACCATTTGGACACTACTCCGTACAAGCCGATAGAATACTTACACCCGATGCCTAAAAAGCTCCTTTTCGTCCACCTGTTTTTCCTGCTTCCAATGAGCCTGCAGGATGTGGATTTGCAGCAACATGTGTTGCGCAAATGGCCCGATGGAAAACCCTATGTTGTGGTCTATACCAGCGGACCAGACCAGGTAAAGGTGAAGGAAGAGTTGTACTACGACAATGGCCAACTTGACTACTCCGGTAGCTACCTTAACGGCAAAGAACACGGCGAGTGGAAATATTACTGGGAAAATGGCAACATCAAATCCATTGAGTACTACGAGCGTGGGCTTGAAAACGGAACGATGTACGACTACAACGAGAACGGCCAACCTATTGTTGAGTACAAATATGTACGTGGACAACTGATTTCCGAGAAAAAACTCAAGCCTTAGCAGCCGTGGAATCCCCTTTGTTTTAGACCTTCCTGACCGACGTATCCGTGATCACGTACACCCTATCGGTTCGTTTTGGCTTGATGCGGTGACTTCCTGTAAAAGTTCCAAATGCAGGTAAAAGAGCGAAATCATCATTGAACCAAAAGCACTTCAAACGCAAACTCTGATTGGCTTTGCCCATTAACCGAACACAAGGATGAATGTGCCCCGCCATTCCATAACCTTGCTCTTTGTCCAATTCCTCGGGATCATGCGCAAAGTAGAATGGTCCGTCTTGCAACGTATTCACAACTTGCAACACCCCCGACTCATACAGATGAGTATCCAGTACATCATGGTTACCTTTCACCAAAAGCCATTGGCATTGCTGATAGTTGCCCAGTAAATCCAGAAACTGCTCCCATTCATGATTGTGCTCACTGTGAAAGAGGTCACCCAAGAACAAAACCCTTTGCGGACGATAACGATCGAGTAAAATGGACAGATTCCACATATTATTATCCCCTACCGCTCCGGGAAGTGGTAACCCATACTTGCGGAAATGAGCCGATTTCCCCAAATGAAGATCCGAAACAATGAGTGTATTTTGTTCCACCCAGTGCACGCCGCAATACGGATCCAATACCAACTGCTGATCATGGCAATTGACAGTCAAGGGCACAATATCCTTGCATATCCGAGTGTTCATTTCTTGACTCACCAGGCCGCAAGATAAGCCCATTTTCGCCGTAGGTTTAATTCACAATTGACGAAAATGGTGCAACCTTTCCAACAACCGGTGTCTTTTACCCGTCCGTCGCGTTGTTGGTACCCTGGATTCGGGAAGAATACGTTTCGTATCGATGAAAAGGCTCAACAGGTAAATCATGCGGCGGTTGTTATGAATCTTAAAACGCACATGATGAAGAAATCACTTCTTGTAATTCTGGCTGCTGCTTTCTCCTACTCTACTTTTGCTCAAAACACGCAGACCGCTGTAAACGAAACTGCTGTTCATGACACCGAAAAGGACCCCAGATCGGTGAACAATAGCTTTGCCGTTACATTCGGGGTACCTATTGGAGGTGTAAATCTCGATGGATTCAATCAGGGCACCGGATTTGGTGTGGAGCTTACCAACAATTTCTACGTTGGTGATCCCATGAAAAACTTCCGGGTTGGGTTGAATGCCAATTGGCTGCAGGCCAATTACTACCGAAAAATGACCGATAGCACACTCACCGGGATTGTGGAGTGGCATCTATTGAAAATCGGACCACAGGTTACCGTGAATCTGGCGCCGGAAATGGACGTATCAGTGTATGCCAATGTGGATCCAATTTGGTCCTTTGGGTTCTCGCAAGGACTCGAAGAAGGGTTGGCTTACTCAGGGGTGCCCTTGTATGCTTTCGGAGCGAAATACCGCTATGACACGCTGCTGATAGGTGTGGAATCGACCATGGGCAAAGTGGGATTCCGCAGCTCAGAAGCCGAAAAACCGGGCCTCAAAGACTTTCAGCGATTCCGGATTTATTTTGGATTTCAGTTCTGACGTTGAGAATAGATTAGTAAAGGGGGGCGGTTTGTCCTCCTTTTTTTTGCTCTGCTATTCAGCAAATGGTTAATCCATTCTCCAATAAATAGCCATATACCATCAATAGAAAGAGCCCTATTGAGGAGGTCCATAAACCCTCACGTAATCTACTTGAAACTGTGAGGGCAGATCTTCATCAGTACCCACCCAGTTGGGAGCTGCGTACATCATGAACAACACTTGCATATGCTGATCAAATGGCCAGGTTATGGGGTTATCGTCGATCTTATAGTAAGTCCAGTATGCCACATCATCCACAAAGAACTCCAGGCGATCCGGATACCATTCCATAGCATAAACATGGAACGCATCAAGATCTTCCGAAGTTGACATGCGATAGTGATTGTCACGATCAACGTTGTTTTGCCAATTGGAATAGGCTGTGTGAATATTGGTGTACCACGACAAATCATTGTACCCCCAGTATTCGAGAATATCCACCTCACCACACAAGGGCCATGCACCGTATCCACCAAAATCCCCTAGCGTCCAAAACGCGCACCAAGCGCGCGGAGCCTGAGGCAGTTTAGCTCGACATTCATACCTGCCGTATAACGTGAATTCCTTGGATGCAATTTCGGATCCGGTGAACTGCATCCCGTTGTGCAGTTCCTCGTGCAATTCCATGATCAAGATTCCATTTTCAATCCGCAAATTTTCAGGCCGTCCGGTGCGCGAAGTGATATCCTTTGGTGTATCATAAATAATCCATGCCTCCGTATCTACCGAATCACCTTCAAATTCATCAGCCCACAGCAACTCCCAATCCGAAGTAAAATTAGTTTCAGGAGCAGTAGGTTCATCCTTTTTACACGAACCAATCATCAAGGTGATGCCAATGGATAGTAGGATATAGTTGAATTTCGAATTTTTCATGGCTATCACAATTTCGATATGCAATACTCAATGGTTATATAAACGTGTTTCCTCGCGGAAAAAATCATTTCTGACTGGCAAAGTTCGGTTACCGACAAAATATAAAATTCACGCAGTCTATGCCTGCTTAGAATGTACCACTTTCCTCTACAATGCCTTGTTTTAGCGCCTTTCGCGAAAGAATCCAATAAACGATTGGCGCCAAACCGATCAGGAGAAAAGTAAGCGCAACGATAAACATTCCATAGTGCTGCTGACCATTAGCCATTCTAACACCTACCAGAAGCGTAATAAATCCCATTGCCGTCAAACAGAAGCCCGTAATAAGCATGGCCAGTCCCAAGCTCCGATAGAAGGGTTTTATTCCTACTTTTTTCTTCACCACGATCTCATCGAGGACGTCGTCTTTTATTCTTGCACCATCCAATTGACCTTCAACGTGAGCCATATACCAATAGGTAGAGATGGCTCCAATCAAAATGACTGTACTTCCAAACAAGGACTCAGCGAGGTTATGTAATCTTCCGGCGAAAAACGATATCGCATTTCCCACAACACCTAACAACAGGAATGCATATCCTAGCTGACTTATTAATTTGGCGACTTTCCTCATAAGAAGTTTGTGTTTTGGTGTTTATATGCCAGTCAAGATAGGATTATCAATCCATGTGTCACACCACAAATCAATATGGAATTTCCCGCAACACTTCAACCAGTGAGTCATACAGTTCCTCTTCCCATAGAATCCCCTCAATGACAGGATACTGAGAATTCACTCGAAAATCCCGAGGACTGATGATGACTCTCACACCATGCTTCAAAGCGTGCTGAGTGAGTAAATACACTTCTTCAATCGCCTCATCGCCAATGGGAATGCATCCAATAGTGGCCGCCTTTCCGTGAATGAAAATATCTCCTCCCATATCGGCGTAGTCCGAAAACGTGGTTTTCGATTTATCAAAGGCATTCGGATAGTCGATTTTCATCGACAGATGATACTTGCTATTCGGATTCAAGTACTCCACCTCATAAATACCTTCGGGAATTTGTTTATCCCCCTCCTTCAACTTGGGGCCCAGTATTCCACTATAGGCCGTGAACGGATACGCCTTCAGCAAGCGAACGCCCTTCACATCTTTGACATATACTTGAAGCACCCGCTCCTCTTTAAAGGCAACCAGCATGATCTTGCCCGGTAGCGAATCTCCGTACCCTAATGCACGCAACGCAAGCATCAATCGGGAATGAGCATCACCGACCCCACTTTCGAGCGCAGATTCACCGGCGCTTTTTCCTGGATCAGAATCAACCATGGTCCACCAATACTTTTTAGTGAGTGCCAGAACGACCAATAAGAAAATCAGCACTACTATGGCAGCGGCCGACTTTCCATTGAACCTTTTCATTCATGGATAATTAATGCGATCGAATCCATTGACTGAATCCATCATCTGTCATGATCCCCCATCCTCCCATTAAGGAGAGGGAGTACAATTATGTGCAGCGACTTAGCCTTTTGCCAGACCCATACGAATCAGATTCAACGCACCACCGGCCTTGAACCACTCGATTTGCTGCTCGTTGTACGTGTGATTGGCAACAATCACATCCTTCGAACCATCGGCATGCACAAACTCAATGTTCAATGGTTTTCCCGGCGCAAACGCATCGAGATCAAGGAAGTTGATGGTATCGTCCTCCTTGATTTTGTCGTAATCACTTTCGTTTTGGAAAGTCAATCCCAGCATTCCTTGCTTCTTGAGATTGGTCTCATGGATTCGAGCAAAAGATTTTACCAATACAGCACGAATACCCAGGTGACGAGGCTGCATAGCTGCGTGCTCACGAGAAGATCCTTCACCGTAGTTATGGTCTCCCACTACAATGGTTGGGATACCTGCCGCTTTGTATTCACGCTGCGTAGCAGGAACTTCACCGTAACCTCCGGTAAGTTGATTTTTCACCGAATTGGTCTCACCATTAAAGGCATTCACCGCTCCGGTAAGGGTATTGTTTGAAATATTGTCGAGGTGACCACGGTAACGCAACCACGGTCCGGCCATCGAAATGTGGTCGGTTGTGCATTTGCCTTGTGCTTTAATCAAAAGTCGAGCACCTGTGATATTCTTTCCGTCCCATGCGTCAAAAGGGGTAAGCAATTGCAAGCGCTCAGAACCTTCCTTCACATGCACCACAACACCCGAGCCATCAGCAGCCGGCTCCTGGTATCCGCGATCCTCAACGGCAAAGCCTTGAGCAGGCAATTCCAATCCCGCAGGCTCTTTGAGCATAACCTCTTCTCCTTTGCTGTTGACCAGCTTGTCCTTCATTGGATTGAATCCCAAATCTCCGGCAATGGCAAGAGCCGTTACCAATTCGGGTGATCCCACAAATGCGTGGGTATTTGGGTTACCATCAGCGCGTTTCGCAAAGTTTCGATTGAACGAATGCACAATGGTGTTTTTTTCTTGTTTCTCCGCCCCGCTTCGAGCCCACTGACCAATACATGGTCCACATGCGTTGGCAAAGACGCTGGCGCCCAGCTTATCGAACGTATCAATAAACCCATCGCGTTCTATCGTATAACGTACCTGCTCCGATCCCGGAGTGATGGTGAGTTGAGCTTTAGGAACAATGCCTTGCTCAAGCGCCGATTCTGCAATACTCGCCGAACGGCTGATATCCTCGTACGACGAGTTGGTACATGAACCAATAAGTCCGTACTCGACTTTCAGTGGCCATCCCTCCTTGCGCGCGCGCTCAGCCATTTCCGAAATAGGAGTAGCAATATCCGGTGAAAACGGTCCGTTCAGGTGCGGCTCCAGGTCTGACAAATTGATTTCAATCACCTGATCGAAGTACTTCTCCGGATGCGCGTATACTTCTGCGTCTCCGGTAAGGTGTTCACGCACCGCATCGGCAGCTTCAGCTACATCAGGACGACCTGTCGACCTCAGGTATCGAGCCATGCTGTCGTCGTAGCCAAACGTCGAAGTGGTGGCTCCGATCTCTGCACCCATGTTGCAAATGGTTCCCTTTCCGGTGCACGATAAAGCCTCAGCACCGTCGCCAAAATATTCAACGATGCAGCCGGTTCCACCCTTGACGGTGAGGATTCCTGCCACTTTAAGGATAACATCTTTGGCGGATGCCCAGCCATTGAGCTTTCCTGTAAGCTTTACCCCAATCAGTTTCGGAAACTTAAGCTCCCAGGCCATACCTGCCATAACATCTACAGCATCTGCTCCTCCTACTCCAATTGCAACCATGCCCAGTCCTCCGGCGTTCACCGTGTGGCTATCGGTTCCTATCATCATACCTCCCGGAAAGGCATAGTTCTCCAGAACCACCTGGTGGATAATTCCCGCACCTGGCTTCCAGAAACCGATTCCATACTTATTGGAAACCGATTCCAGAAAATTGAAGACTTCATTGTTCTTGTTGATCGACTCCTGCAAATCGGTATCCGCTCCAACACGAGCCTGAATCAAGTGATCACAATGCACAGTAGATGGAACAGCTGTTTTCGCACGACCGGCCTGCATGAACTGCAACAAAGCCATTTGAGCTGTGGCGTCTTGCATAGCAACTCTATCCGGCGCAAAATCCACATATGACCCACCACGGGTATAGGCCTCGGAGGGATCTCCCTGCCAAAGGTGTGTGTAAAGGATTTTCTCCGAAAGTGTGAGTGGCTTATTGAGGATTTGACGGGCCCGTTCAATTCGTCCCGGCATACGCTCATAAACCTCTTTGATCATTGCTATGTCAAATGCCATGTTGTGTCGTGTTTTTTGCGGTTCTTAACTCGTTGAAATCTCGCGCGAAAATACGATATAAATCTTCAAAACAGGGCGATATTGGAGTTTACATTTCCACAAAACCATTGCTTTGTTCACGTTCCGGACGATTTACCACCTGTGCAGCTTTATCCTCATCCCTTGCGCCAATTTCGAAGCCATTCATCCATCAAGTCCCGACTTAAGATTAATTGACTTCTCCGCATCGCCTTAACCCATATATTTGCCCTAAATCCTTCTCATGGCTCTGATTCACCCGAACGTATTTGATGCAGTAGTGGCTATTGGCAAGCCGGGCCCTGACAATACCAAGCGCTGGGTAGGCACCGGATTCTTATTCGGTCAGTTTATTGAAACCACGGCACAAGGCCAAAAGAAATACCGGGTATTCCTTGTATCCAACAAGCATGTTTTTGGTTCACTCAACCAAATGTTCCTCCGGTTTAACCCACGCCAACAAGAAAAGGCTATCGACCTGCCCATCACACTTCAAAACGAGCCGGGTAAATTCAAATGGAAAGGCCATTCCGACCCTAAAATCGATTTGGCGGTCCTGGAATTGAACATGAAAGCCATCGGCGAACAGGGAGCAAAGACTTTTTTCATTCGTTCGGATGAGCACGCACTGACCTTGCCCCAAATGCAAGAGAATGGCATATCCGAAGGCGACGGCGTTTTCGCCCTTGGCTATCCCATGGGCATCCTGGACGAGGATAAGCAGTATGTCATTCTGCGCTCCGGTTCCATTGCACGCATTAGAGATTCTTATGATGGCCATAAGCAGGATTTCCTTTGTGATGTTTTTGTATTTCCGGGAAATAGCGGCGGACCGGTATTCGCAAAACCCGACGCTGTCTCGGTTCATGGCACGGTTCAAAACAAGAAATCTGCGCTTATTGGAGTAGTTCGCTCGTACATCCCCTACCGTGACACAGCCGTGAGCCAACAAACACGCAGGCCGCGCATTACATTTGAAGAAAACTCCGGACTGGCTTCGATCATTCCCATCGACCATCTTCTCGAACTGCTGGAAACGCTGTAAACATTTGACGAATGTCCAAAAGCCCCAATCATTTAATCACGGAAAACATCAGGGTAGCACTGCGCTCCATTCGCAGCCAGATGCTCAAAACCCTGATTACCGTTGCGATGATTATGCTGGGAATCAGTGCGCTTATTTTGATCAACACCGCTGCCGAAGCCCTAAAAAACAAAGTTCAGGAGGAATTTACGGTGCTGGGCTCCAACACCTTTTCGGTGTATGCCAAAAACTCGCGAAACAGCGGAGGACGCCACGGGGTGAGGGCAAAAGCTTATGACGCCATCGACTATCATCAAGCCACTCAATTCGCGGAAGAATATGAGTTTGATGCTATCCCTTCCATCTCTGCCATGGGGACGTTTACCGGAACGGTTCAGTTCGGATCAGAAAAGACCAATCCCAATATTCGCGTGATCGGGGGCGACGAAAACTACATGGATATCAGCGGGTACAAAATTCAGGAAGGAAGGAATCTCACTCGTGTGGACCTCGAAAATGGAACCAATGTAGTCCTTCTTGGCGCGGATGTGGTCTCAGACCTATTCTCAGAATTCGAAAATCCTCTTGATCGCGTGGTGTACATCGGCGACTATAAATATGTAGTGGTAGGCACGCTCGAGCCCAAAGGTGCAAGCATTGGATTCTCCAATGACAATCAGTGCATTATTCCACTCTCCAACCTAAAAAAGAACTTCGCGTCCAACAACACCAGCTACAGTATCAACGTGCTGGTGAAAGACGCCAAGCAACTCGACAAGGCCATTAGCGAAGCGCAGGGGCTTCTACGCGTAATCCGTCACGATCCCATTGGCGGCGAGGAATCTTTTGAAATCGAAAAAAGCGATAGCACCGCAGAAATGCTCACCGATTTGCTGAGCCAGGTAAGTTGGTTCACGCTTATTGTGGGTCTGCTCACACTTCTTGGTGCCGGCATTGGGCTTATGAATATTATGCTGGTCTCGGTGGCCGAGCGCACACGTGAAATTGGCATTCGAAAAGCATTAGGTGCCAGCAGCAGGATAATCAAAATGCAGTTCCTGGTTGAATCCATCGTCATTGGTCAACTTGGTGGAATCCTCGGCATATTATTCGGCATTTTCGCGGGAAACATCGCCAGCTATATACTTGAAACGTCCTTCGTCATTCCCTGGCTGTGGATCGTCGTGGGCGTTATATTGTGTCTGCTCACCAGCATCGCTTCAGGTTACTACCCGGCCCGTAAAGCCGCGGCGCTCGATCCTATTGAAGCGTTGCGCAGTGAGTAGCAAAGTCTGCCATTCGGCAAATGTTAACCGGGCCACCTCAGGTCGGAATTTTTAAGAAAGTGTTAATCACCCCACCTTGGCGGGGCATTTGAGTATATTTGCGTTCGGTTAATTGAAACGAGCTAGAAAATGATGATTCAGAACGTATTGTTTGCAACAGCAACATCACTGATCCTAATGTCTTGCGGATCAACTGATGCTCCCGTAAAAGATCAGGAACAAGTTGTTTCCAACCAGACAGAAGCCGCAGTAGAAACGTTAAGCTTTGTCAATGGAATCAACGAAGAGAACAAAAGCATTCCAAGCGGACCCATAACACTTTCAGGTAAAATCGATGCCAACGGTGCGCGTGGAAAGGTCTACCTCTATGAAACTGAAGGCAAGCAACATTTCCTCATTGACAGTACCACAGTCGAAAATGGAGGATTTGCCTTCCCTGAAAAAACGTACGAAGCCGGATTTTACATGATTGCCCTCAACAACTCACAAAACATGATGGGCATCATCCTTAACCCCACTGAGAAGAACGTGGAGATTGGATTCCGTAGCGCCCGACTGGATGGAAGTTTATACGCTGTTAACTCCAAAGAGAATGAAGGATGGGCAAAGTACCACACATCGGAAAAAGCCGCAGAACAAGCCAAGAAGGAGTTTCGCAACAGTTCGAAAAACAGCCCCATGAAGGCCAAGTTCGAACAGATGATCGAAGAAGAGGATCGCAAGCTCACCCAGCTGCAACAAAGCCTCATCCAGCAATATCCGGGCACATTTCTGGCAAAGGTTATGTCATGGAAGCAAATCCCTTATAAAAACGATAAAAACAAGTATTGGGATGATATCGATTTTAATGATGAGTCGTTGATTCACACTCCAATCATCGCAGATCGCATTCAAGACTACATGCGTTCATTCAGCGGTGGAACTGAGTCGGGCTTTTTAAATGCCATCGACCTGATCGCACAATATGCTGAAGAAAATGATCGTGTTCGCAGCTACGTGGTATTGACCATGTTAGAAGGTTTCTATACTTCTGGCAAAGAAGACATGTGCGTGTATATTATGGACAATTATGTTTATGGTGAGAACTGTGGAAGCGGGGACTACGCTGAAGAAATGAAAATGCGTGCAAAAGGAGTTCGAAATCTGCAGCTCAATGCTACACCTCCAGACTTTACCATTACTTCAATCGATGGAAAGGCTATCAACCTGGAGTCGATAGTGAGTAAAAACAAGTACACCCTGGTGATGTTCTGGTCGAGCTGGTGCCACAAATGTGAGCAGGAAATACCTGTACTTAAAACGGTTTACGACCAGTACAAGAGCAAGGGCTTTGAAATCATTGGAGTGAGTGTTGATACCCAGCGTTCGGCTTGGGTTAAAGCATCAGAGGAAAAGGGTGTTGTATGGCCCAACGTTTCTCAACTGAATGGATGGGATTCGCCTGTGGCTAAAGACTACAGAGTAAGTTCAACGCCCACTTTATTCCTGCTGAACAGTGAACGTGAAATTGTTCTGAAACCCGAACGCATTTTCAACGTTAGAGACTATCTGAATCAAAACCTCAAATAATGTAAAGGGCGGTCTTGAGACCGCTCTTTTCATATAGCATCCTTTTGAATATGAACAAACTCTACTTCCTCGGTGCATTTCTTTGTGTTATCTTGGCTTCCGGTTGTCAAATGAAAGAGGAATCCACTACACATCAATCTGATCATCCCATCACCTTGCAAGGCCATAGGGGCTGTCGAGGAGAGATGCCGGAGAACACCATTCCCGCCTTTTTACGTGCCATTGATGCAGGGGTATCAACACTGGAACTGGATGTAGTCCTCAGTTCAGACGGAGAGCTTATCGTTTCGCATGAGCCTTGGATGAATATGCAAATTGTTGTCCATCCGGATGGATCCCCAATTGGCAAAGAAGAACAGTTCGTACTGAATCTGTTTGAGATGACTACCGAAGAGATTCAAAGCTATCCTTGCGGCACCTTGCGCCACCCCAAATACCCTGATCAGACCCGGGTCACCACGCACAAACCTACACTCTCAGAAGTCGTAGCAGCTGTTAGGGATCACTGCAAAAAGAAAAACAAACCTGTACCCTTCTTCAATATTGAGATTAAAAGCACCCTTAAAGGCGATGGTGTTTATCATCCTACTCCTGAAGTGTACGCAAAAGCATTCCTGAGAAAATACCTGACACTTTCGATCAGCAACTACACCACTATTCAAAGTTTTGATTACCGTCTCCTCAACCAACTCCACGCGGTGCTTCCGGAAGCGAAATTGGTCTTTCTCTCTGAGAAGAAAGAACCCCTGGAGGCTCAACTGAAAAAACTCAACTTCAGTCCGTACGGAGTTAGCCTGGAATCACATTTATGGGACGCGTCCACAGCGCATTCACCTGCGGTCGACGGTATGATTAAAACGGCATGGACCGTTAATGACGAAGCGGAAATGTTCCGTTTGATCGACCTGGGTGTTTACGACATCATCACCGACTACCCTACTATTATGCTCAAAGCATTGAACGGGAAGGGAATGAGCGTTGTAAAGAATGGAGAGCAGGAATAGGCTTCTTAAGACCATTATGTTTTCCTTGGCATGACAAACTGATTCTCATCACAGTTCTTCCGGCCCTAATACATTCAGGACGCTGTGTTTATAGTCCCTCATGTTTCGCGTAATAATACCATCTATTCCTTCGATTGATGCTGCGCAATAGTGTTGTACGGCATCTTCGAAATCCTTGAATGGTGAATGCAGAGCCAAGATCAGCTCGTTCTTCGTGATTGGCTGAATACGCACGTAGTTGAGCAGTGAAGAAATCTTGTTGCGCGCTTCCGATTCGCTAATATGTTTACTGATGATATAATATGTAGTAGTAATCGAATTATCTGAGGTCCATAGCTCTACCTTTTCAAGCCTTGCCTGATTAAATACCTTAAGTGCCTGCTGCCCAAATGGTTCTCGATTGGCCAAAAAATCAAGAATGATATTGGTATCTAAAAAGTACTTCTTCATTGATTGTACTTTTTCCTCATAATATCTCGAATCTCATCTTTTACATTTAAATCATTCGTAAGCGGGACGCTGCCAAACAATTCATTGAATTCCTCAGGAATCTCCTCCTCTCTTGGCTCGTACGGAGTCGTGAGCCTTTCCAGATAAGACTGGATTAAGTCCGATAGACTCCTTCCCGACTTTTGGGCATAGTCCTTAGCCCTTTCAATAACCGACTTTTCAATGGTAAGGGTCAACTTCGCATTCATACACGTGTCTTTTTATCAAAGATACGTATACTAGATCAATGTTCAAGGCATTGTTATGTCTCGCGGCTATCGAGAACTCATCCAATCTTCCACCATTCCCAGAATCATACCATCAGCGAGTCCGATGCGCGGCACGATGAGCTCTTCAACATCCGCAAATCGCATAAAGTTGTAATAGATCTCTGCTGCCGGCAGGATAACATCTGCCCGGTCGGGTTTCAGGCCTAGTTTGGTTATGCGATCTCGAAATGAAAACGATCCGATGAATTCATAAACGTGTTCGATTTCTTCACTGGTAATTCGCTCGTAGCTCTTCTTACCGGCTTCTTTGAATATCCTGTTGATGTTCCCACCGGTGCCGATACCTATCAGGTGATCTTCTTTCGATGCAAGTTCCTGAATCCAATGCCGTGCTGCCACCCAGTGCTTTTTGGAAACTTTCTCCTTCAACATCCTAACCGTTCCGATACGGAACGACTTAGAAGTAACACGTTCTCCGTGCTTGATCAATGTCACCTCAGTACTTCCACCCCCAACATCAATGTAGAGGTAGTTTCCCGTAAGGTCAATATGTTGTCGTTTGAAATTGGAGAAAATAATATCGGCCTCCTGATCCCCATCAATGGTATCGATGCGGATATTAGCTTTTTTCAGAATATACTTAATGATCTGCTCGCCATTGGAAGCCTCTCGCATCGCACTTGTGGCACACGCGCGATAATTCTCAATATCATGCACGTCCATCAGGTACCAAAAGGCCTTCATTGCCTTTACCAATTGTACCTTCTTTTTTTCGGAAATCTTACCCTTGGTGAATACATCTTCGCCCAATCGAATAGGCACGCGGTTCAGCGAAATCTTGTGGATTTCAAATGACTTCTTCCCTGGCACAGCCTCCTCAATGAGCAGCCTTACCGCATTCGACCCAATATCTATCGCCGCAAACTTCATGCTTGGAGCGACAAGTTAACCTATTTCAGATTTGCTTCGTAGTGTCGATACAAAAGTTCTTGACTATTTATAGCCGATTCCTTTCGCCCCTCCGATTTGTGCGCATTGGTGAGTTCCAGATCCACAACCCGGGACTTCACATTATCCGCTAGCTGTAAATCCAAATAGTCCTTTAACTCCTGCTTCAATGACGGATCCAGCACCGGAACACTCACTTCTATCCTTCGATCCAGGTTTCTGCCCATCCAGTCGGCACTGGAAATATAATATAGGGGTTCTCCGGCATTCGCAAATGAAAGAATGCGTGAGTGCTCCAGGAACCGACCAACAATCGACACCACCTCGATATTCTCACTATACCCTTTCATTCCGGGAACCAAGGAGCAAATCCCGCGAATAATCAAACGAATCTTAACGCCCGACATGGATGCTTTGTACAGCTTTCGAATCATGACCCTATCCACAAGGTTGTTTAGCTTAATGACAATCCAGGCTTCCTTACCTGCCTTTGCATTTCTGATCTCCTGATCGATCAGCGCGCCAAACTTCCTGCGTGTGTTGAAAGGTGATACAATTAAATGTCGGAACGTTGGGCGCACCATGCTGCGCTCAAACAAGTCAAATACTTTCTTTACTTCGGCGCAAATCTTAGGATCGGCCGTCAACAAGGAAGTATCTCCATACACACGCGCCGTGCCTTCATGGAAATTACCGGTGCCAATATGAGCGAGCCTAATGGTTTGCGCTTCTTTCTTCCTTGAAATCAAGATCAACTTGGAATGTACTTTCAGGTCGTTGGATGAAAAGTGAACCTTAACACCTCCTTCCTGCAGCACATTACTCCAATGAATATTGTTGCTTTCGTCAAATCGCGCCTGCAACTCAATAATCACAATAACCTTCTTTCCGTTCTGTGCTGCGCTGATCAAGGCATTAATCACCTGAGAATTGGCCGCTACACGATACAAGTTGATGCGAATACTTCTTACCTGCGGATCAATGGCCGCCTCCCGCAAGAGGTCAATGATGTAAGTAAACTTCTGATACGGGTAGTTCAGCAGGATGTCCTTTTTCAGAATTTGCTGAATAATGCTGCGCTTATTCTTCAATTGCGGATGATCCAGTGGTGTAAGTCTCGGAAAAATCAAGTCCTTCCTTCCAAAGTCGGGAAACGACATAAAATTCTTCTTGTTGTGATAACGCCCACCCGGAATTTGATTTCCCCGGTCTTTGATCCCTAGCTTTTCGGCCATAAACTCGCGCATGTCGTCGGGCATGGCTTCGTCGTACAAGAAGCGAACGTAACTCCCCTTCTTGCGTTTGTCAACACTTTTCGACATGTTTTCGATGATGCTGACTGATATATCATCCTCAAGGTCAAGCTCTGCATCACGGGTTACTTTGATGGTGTACGCGTCGGCTTCATCCACATCGAAAATGGAAAAGATGTTCTTGAGGTGCATGCGGATGATGTCGTCGATAAACATCACGTGATGTGTTGAACCCACATCGGGAATGCGTACAAAGCGCTTCAAATTGGAGGGTATTTCTACCAGCGCATAGTTAGGGCTTGACTTACCACCAATAAGCAAACGAATAGCCAGATAGATAGAAGTGTCTTTCAACGACGGAAACCGCTGTTTCTTGCGCACCATAATTGGCACAAGTACCGGACGAATTTGATTCGCAAAATAGTCGGTTACAAATTCTTGTTGCTCTAGAGAAAGTTCCTCACCAAGCTGATAGACATGGATTTGCTCCTTTTCCAATTCGGTCTCAAGATCTGCAAGGATCAGGTCGAAGGCCTTCTGAAGTCCTTTGTTTTGACTGTAGATATCCTTCAATACATCGGCCGGATTGTCATCCTGAATCATTTGTCCGCTTACTCCAAGCGCCAGCATGCGGGTGAGCGTAGCCACACGAACACGGAAAAATTCATCCAGATTGTTGGAGAAAATCCCCAAAAAACGGAGTCGTTCAATCAATGGCACAGAGGTATCCTGCGCTTCCTGAAGTACGCGCTTATTGAATGCCAGCCAACTGATTTCCCTATTGATAAACTTCGGAGATGTCCGACCCATCCGGTGTGAGTTTCGGCAAAAATACTCCTACACAAGCTAATTAATGAGAAATCAATGTTAAGCTTTGCCGATCTGCGGATCAGTTCAAGCTGCTGAGCTTTTCCTCTAAAATCTTGATTTTCTCCCGAGTGTCATCTTGCTTTTTCTTCTCCGAAGCAACAACCGCCTCCGGAGCATTGTTGACAAATCGCTCGTTGGACAATTTCTTCTCAACAATATTCAGTAAGCCGATAGCATACTCCAATTCCTTCTGCAACTTTTCCTTCTCGCTCTCCACGTCCACATTTTCACCAAAAGGAACAAAGTACTCATTGCCCTTTACAATGAACGAAAACGCATTCTCCTGCGCTGCATCCACCTTCTGAATGGAAGATACATTGCACAGGTGCTGAATTACGGCATCATAGGACTCATCCAAACCTTTATTCACCTTCACCGCCAACTCCAATCCTTGCTTATTGGGAATATTGTTGTTAGTGCGAATTGTACGGATGTTGCTCACCACCTCACTGGCCTGCTCAAATCCGTGCAAAACGGAGTCGTTGGGTGCTTCAGCATTTGGCCATTGTGCCAAAACAATTGAATCCTGAGGCGACTTGCGTTCACGGAGATATTGCCACACTTCTTCAGATAGGAATGGCATGAAAGGATGAATTAATTTCAAGACACGCTCAAAATAATCCACCGTGCATTCATACGCCTCACGCGAAATGGACTCCCCGTAAGGTGGTTTTACCATTTCCAGGTACCACGCACAGAAATCATCCCAAATGAGCTTGTAAGTGGTCATTAACGCGTCAGAAATTCGGAATTGGTCGTAGTTCTCATTCAGGGAAGCTATGGTTCTACTCAATTGAGAGTCGAACCATTCAATTCCCTTCAATGCAGCCGGTGATGCGGGTTTGTCTTCAACGGTCCAACCCTGAACCAATCGGAATGCATTCCATATTTTGTTCGCAAAATTGCGTCCCTGCTCACAAAGCTTGGCATCGAAAGGCAGGTCATTGCCCGCCGGACTAGTAAGCAACATGCCCACGCGTACTCCATCGGCCCCATATTCTTTCATGAGTTCAATAGGATCGGGAGAGTTTCCGAGGGACTTTGACATTTTTCGTCCCTGCTTATCGCGTACAATACCTGTGTAGTACACATTTCGGAACGGCAATTCTCCCCGGTATTCGTATCCGGCAATAATCATTCTCGCCACCCAGAAAAACATGATTTCCGGCGCAGTTACCAAATCATTTGTCGGATAGTAATAGTCAACTTCTTCAGATGAATAGAAGCCATCGAACACTGAGATAGGCCATAACCATGATGAGAACCAGGTATCGAGTACGTCTTCGTCTTGCTTCAGGTCGGCATTCGCCAAATGGGGATTTCCCGACTTCACACGCGCCAACTCAAGGGCTTCAGACTCCGATTTCGCAACCACAAAGTCGTCATCCCCTTCACCGTAATAAAACGCAGGAATACGATGCCCCCACCAAAGCTGTCGACTAATACACCAGTCCTTGATGTTTTCCATCCAATGCTTATAGGTATTCTTGAACTTCGAAGGATGGAACTTAATGTTGTCATTCATGACGTTCTCCAATGCCGGCTCACTCAGCTCTTTCATGTCAACCCACCATTGCATCGATAAGCGAGGTTCAATGACCACATCGGTTCGTTCAGAATACCCCACTTTGTTGGGATAATCCTCAATCTTCACGAGCGCACCTGCAGCGTCGAGATCCCCTTCTATTTTCTTCCGTACGTCGAATCGATCTTCCCCAATATAATGACCGGCCGCTTCACTAAGTGTCCCGTCGGCATTCATCATGTTGATGGTAAGCAGATTGTGTTTCTGTCCCAACATAAAGTCGTTGGCATCGTGGGCCGGAGTCACTTTGAGACAACCGGTACCAAACTCCATTTCCACGTAG
>JAGQVX010000039.1 GCA_020437755.1 Flavobacteriales bacterium | reverse complement strand
GTTGCTGAATTCCCGTCCATTAAACTGACTCACGCCTCCCAGCGTTCCGCACCATAAATAGCCACGACTGTCCTGGCTAATACACTGCACCTGGGACTGCACCAGACCCTCATTTCCGGAGTATTGAATGAAACTGTATTGCTGTGCCTGAAGTGAGGAAGAGCACACCCACATCAAGAGCAAGAATCCAAAAAGTTTACGCATTACATAGCCGCTAACCGATCCAGAAACGAAGGTAACTTTCTTCTGGAAATTGGAATCTCCACATCATTGCTCATAATAGCCACATTTCCTTCTGCCCGACGAAACTCTTTGAGATGATGCGAGATGTTGATGATGTGTGATTTATGGGTGCGGAAAAACATGTTGCCATCCAGCTTATCTTCGTAGACCTTGATGGTTTTTGAGCTCAGATACTTGCGATTTCCTGTGAGGTAAATTGTAGTGTAGCTCTCACTAGCCTCCAGATGGATAATCTCTGAATTTTTCACTATTGCCATCCCATCCCGAGTTGGAATGGACGTTTTCTCAACGGAGTTGTTCAGCGCAATTTCCGCCAGTATTTTGCCAATCTTATCTTCATTGAACGGAGCTTTTTTGGACAGCTCAATTTGTCTGGCCGCCTTGGAAACGGCATGTTGAAGGTCATCGATATTGATTGGCTTTTCGATATAATCAATGGCACTTTGCTTGATGGCTCGCAGAGCAAATTCGTTGTGCGCTGTGGTGAAGATGACCTGAAATGTGCGGTCGGGAATGTGTTGGAGAAACGAGAATCCATCTTCACCGGGCATCATAATATCCAGAAAAACCAAGTCGGGATTGAGTTCTTCGACCATACGACGAGCTTCTGCAGCCCCTGATGCCATATCCAGGATTCGTACTTCAGGACAGAAATCATTGACCATCATGGCCAGGTTTTCCCGGGCAAATGGCTCATCGTCCACGATAATTGCATTGATCTTTCCACTCATGATTTCAGGATTAACAGATTCATGAATTTACTCCTTCCCAATGAATCGAACATTTATGAAAGCATGATCGGTATCGTTTTGGAAACCAACGGTACATTATATAGATTGAACGGTTCTATTTCATTCTGCCCGTGGCTGATAGGAATTCACTAAGCCGGGCGCGTGCGACGGGTACCGAGGATCGGTCGGACATGATGGCGAAGTGACCGTCGTGGCTGGAGTATTCCCTCAGGTATTGCAGATTGATCATGTACGATTTGTGGATGCGCAGGAATTTTGCCGGATCGAGCAGATCCTCATAGGTTTTAAGGTTTTTGGTATCGAGGTAGCGGGTACCATCGGCGAAATAAAACGCAGTACACCCCCCATCGGCTTCAAGGCGAATAATCTCATCAACGGGCACAATCTTGAACCCCTTGCTATGGTACAGGGTAAGTCGGGTGGGCTGTGTTGGGTTCTGCATTGTGCGCGTCAGTTCGGCAACACTTTGCAGGTAGGTATTCAGGTTGGACTCGGATTCCTTGAAGGCGCCCTGGTACTCCACCAGTTTGGCTACGGCATTTTGCAGGTCTTCTATGTCGATAGGTTTGAGCAAATAGTGAATGGCGTTGGCGTTCAATGCCTGAATGGCATAGTCCTTAAAAGCCGTCACGAAGACCACCTGAAAATTCTTGTCGGGCAATTGATCAAGCAGATCAAAACCTTCAGCTCCACTGGGCATGCGAATGTCCAGGAACACGACCTGAGGTTGTTTTTGCCGAATGACTTCAAGAGCTTCTCTGACTCCCCCGGCAGTGCCAATAACTTCAATTTCCGGGCAGAAGTCCTCCAGGAGCATCCGGAGATTTTCGCGAGCGAGTTGCTCATCGTCGACGAGGACAGCGGTAAGTTTTGGAGTACTGCTCATTTCATTTGCCGTATGGCGCACTAAGATAACACATGTAACGAGGAGTTTGAAACCTATTGATACTATAGACGTATGAGTGCATACCTAAATTAACTTCAACTTCATGTTCTCCATCTTAAGACCTATTCGGATACGGTTTGACCAATCGCATGACACGCTTGAAATTGACTACAAGCCGAGATCCAAAAAACCCATTTATGACATCTGCGATCTTCAGGGTAAAATCCTCAAGTCCGGTAAATTTTCAGCCAATCGTTTGAAGATTGCCGTGAGTGATTTGCTCAATTCCGATTATGTATTGTTGATTCTCGACGGCGAAGAGATTAAAAGTCGTCGTTTTGAAATCAGTCGGTAATCAAGGGCAGGTCACACCGAACAAAGGCAGGAATAACAGCAAGTCCTGTGCATCTGTATGTCCGTCGTTGTTGAGATCTGCGACACAATTTCCCACACAACCAAAATCACCCAGGAAGAAGAGCAAGTCGACGATGTCCATGACGTTGTCGCCGTTGAAATCTGTAGGGCAATTGCTCACACACGGAACAGGTGCGGTGAAAAGTGCGCTGAACGTGGTAGTACACCCCGGGTCATCTGAAAAATATACCGTAAGATCCACAGGCTGGCCATCGGCAGGCAGGTTTCCGAGGAAGGCAGCTATGGGACTTGACCCAACCGGAAAGCTCTGACCATTCATCACGATAGTACCCGTTGAGGGTCCCGAAGTAAAATATACTCCGACTTCCTGAATATATTCATTGTTGCCATCGCAAATACCCTGGAGTCCGGCTACCGCATTGGTAATTGTACATGGAGGCGGGGTTCCATCCCAGAAATTGACGCCGTTCTGCGTACCGTTTCCGATGTATGAGAACGGTGAAACATCAGTAATAAAGGTCCCTGCAGTCCATATACCGGCCGCAACCGCTACAGCTTCACGACCATTTCCTCCGCTGCCCCATTGAACGAAATCCTGTAAATCTGTAGGGTCGGTATACACCGGTGAAGGTGTATATAAATCCAAATCTGTACCGCCGGCCGCAGGGCTCCACGCATCCCACTGCACGGTCATTGAAGCTCCGGAGCCTACAACAAGCGCACCGCTCACTAAGGTCATATTTCCAACCGATTCACAAACCAGATCGGAGCAAAGCTCATAGTTCGTGTAATCAACAGTGCAACCCCCAAAATTGTGAATGGTGATCTGTTTCAAGTCGGTGTCAACGGCGATGATTCGATCATTGAGACAACACGGTTCGGGAGCGGTGACCACATTGGATTCCATGTAGGTACAGTTTCCATCGGTAGAAAACGAAACGCTAAAGTCTACTGGTTGTCCGTCGGCCGGAAGACCTGTCAGGGTAACGGTCTGCGGACTACTGAGGATAGGATAGTTGATTCCATTAATAGTTAATGAGCCGGATGCAGGGGCATTATCGTACACCACCTGAATTTGCTGCGTATAAGTATTGTTGGCAGGATTGCAAGGGAATTGCGTAAGCGGAATCACATCGGTGATTTCACATCCACCCACTTGCCATGCCATATCGGTAAACATTCCGTAGGTGATGGGACCCGGGTCATGGATTGCTTCAGCAGAACCCAGGAAGGGAGTCATGAGGGAATTGGCATTTCCTGATGGGTAGGTCGCTTCATTCAAGTGAGAGTAGCTCGACCCCGCATTCCAACCGGTAGGTGCATAGAGCCGAGGGCGGGTACCGCCGTTGGCCGACATTCCAAACGCGCCATTCCAGTAAAGACTATTACTGGTGAGTGCACCTGCAAGAGCGGTTGTTCCACTGGTATACGACGTAATATCGGTGCCATCACCTTCTTCTACAAACGTATCATAAACGTACGGGCTTCCCGATTGACCGTAAGTTCCCACTCCACCCGACACGTTGGCTGAACCCACAAAACCCAATCCGTGACCCAGTTCATGGAGCACTACAGAGACGAAGTCGTATTGTCCGCCCGGTGTATTTCCATCGGTTCCGTAGTACCAATTGAAATCGGTGTTGAAGGTGCACGTAATGTCCGCCTGCACGGTTGCAAGATCGGATCCTGCCAGTTGGTTGGCCAAAGCAATAGGGTACCATGTGTTGGAAAGAGGTGCACCCGCAAAATTGCGTCTGATGGTCACCGGTCCGGCGAAACCCAGGGTACTCCCGCCAAGTGAAGTCATGGTAGCGTTGATTTGAATGGGCACGGAAGACGTGAGGTTGGTGGCCCAGATATCCACAGCATAGGCAAAAGCCGTTTGTTGGGCGGTAGTGAAGTTATTGTAGGTGACGTTTATAATCACCGAACGTTCTTCACCCGGCACAAAGTTGGCCGGTGGTGGAATAAAGGTGAACATATCCTCCTCTATTGCTTGCAATCCATCGCAGCACATGCTGTGATCGGCGTTCTGCAAACCGCAGATCAATTGCGCCTGAAATGGCGTGGCGAGTGTAAGCAGAAAAGCAATTATACACGTGGTGAAAAGTGACTTCATACCTTCTTATGTTGGGTAAGGGATATTGGCCGGTTTAGCTAACACTCAAAGGTAGCCAAGATTTTTGGTCCTAAAAAGTTCAGCAAGAGATTTGAGCGATAGGAAGGGGTAAGCGTTTATGGATCAGATCGAGTCCAGGGGATTTGATAACATTGAATTCGAAACTAAATTAATTAGAATATTGATTAAATTAGTCGCATGAATTATTTACCGGGAAACCTTAAGGTATTGCGTAAAAAGCTAGCATTGACGCAGGCCGGACTAGCAGAACAGATCGGTGTGAATCGCAGTGCCATAGGTGCTTATGAGGAAGGAAGAGCGGATCCACGGGTTCAAACCCTGATTCGCATGGGGGTGTTTTTCAAAGTGAGTGTAGACGACTTGCTGAACAAGGATTTGTCGGCCCAAGAGCCCAAGGCGTATGTCGCTGACCAATTGCGGGTATTGCCGGTGATTGTGGATCGTTCAACTGAGCGTGAAGTGATTCCTTTGATCCCACAGAAGGCTGCCGCGGGATACCTGAGTAATTATTCAGACCCGGAGTTTATTGCCGACCAACAGGGATTTGTGATGCCCTACCCTCAGCTTACCGCCGACCGTACTTACCGCATTTTTCAAATTGGTGGGGAAAGCATGCTACCCGTTCCTGACGGGGCATACATTATTGCTCAGTATGTGAGTTCGTTGTCGGAGGTACGTGAAGGGGCTTGCTACGTTTTTACTACACGTGAAGAAGGCATTGTATACAAACGAGTGCTTTCAATAGGCGGTAACACGTTAACGCTTTCGAGTGATAATCCGGAGTATGAGTCTTTTGCCGTTGCGGGAAGTGATGTACTGGAAATATGGCAGGCGTTGGGTTTTACCAGTTTTGATTTACCCGGACCGGACGCTTATCAGCCCGAACTTTCGGAAATCAGTCTGGCCCTGAAAGCATTGCAACAGCAAATAGGTGCGCCGGAGAGTCCCAAAGAGGACGTCAAGACCAAAAAGAAGAAAAAGAAAAAGTCGAAGAGCTAATTAACCTGTCCTCGTTTAAACCACGCGCTGCATTAACTAAGTGCCGCTGGATTATACCTCTTCGGCAACTACTTCTTTAACAGCCCCGATTTTCGATCGAAGAAGGTTTTCGATTCCACCTTTGAGGGTTTGCATACTGGACGGACAACCGCTGCACGCGCCGCGCATTTGTACATAAACCTTTCCTTCGTGGAATGCCTTAAAATCAATAGCACCACCGTCTTGCTCAACTGCCGGACGAACAAACTCATCCAGCAAAAACCGAATCTCTTCGTCGTAATCGGTGGGCTTCATATCTGAATAGTCGATGGAAGACGACATACTTTCTGCAAAAGGTGTTTCCTGCGTTGACGGTCCGGGCACAAGGTGTTCCGGAACAAAGGCTACAGCCACTTCATTCTCCGCAAGCCATTCGCGGATGTACTCACGCAATTGCTGGACTATCATTTCCCATCCCAGCGATTCATCTTTGGCAACCGAGACATAGTTTCCACTCACAAATACAGCTTGAACGAAGGGGAAATTGAATAATTCCGCCGCAAGCGGGGAGGCTTCCACGCATTGTTCTTTTGAAGTGAATTCCACTTGTTTACCTCCTTCAATGAGAAGGCGGTTGGCCACAAACTTCATCGTTGATGGGTTGGGGGTCATCTCGGCATAAACCTCTGTTGGAATTCTTGTTGACATGGTGTGGAATTTTGGGCAAAGATACGATCAACGCCCGAAATCCATTTGGCCTTGTGCCTCATTTCCTGCCAAAACTAGGAACACCATACAGTACCTGACATTGCTTACATTTGCTCGTTTCAACATCGTAAACCTATGCGACTGACATCTTTTTTACTGGCACTTTTCATTTCAGGCATCCTGAATGCGCAAGAGACCTTTCCCACGACCGACGTAAGCGACAAAGAACTTGTGATGCACGCATTTGTGCACTGCACGCTGCATATAGACTGGGAAACCACCGTGGAAGATGCCACCTTACTCATTCACAGGGGCAGGATTGTAGCGGCCGGGGCAGATGTTGAAATTCCCGAAGGAACCGTTGTGGAGGACCTGCAGGGAAAGCATATTTACCCGTCGTTCATTGATTTGAACAGTGAGTATGGCATGCCGGCTACGAATCGCCAGGAATGGAAGCCCCAGCCACAGTACGAGAGCAATGAAAAGGGTGCGTATGGCTGGAATGAAAGTCTGAAATGCGACTTCAGCGCAGCACGGGCGTTTGTGCCCCAGGAAGAAGCGGCCACCGAATACCGCAACAAAGGTTTTGGAACTGTTTTGACTCACCGCGAGGATGGTATAATGCGCGGAACGTCTTGTCTGGTAGGCCTTGGCACCGAAGTTCATCGGAACATGCTGATTATGGATGCGGCCGCTCATTCATCGTTTCGCAAGGGTTCTTCTCGTCAGAAATATCCTTCCTCGCTCATGGGAGCAATTGCGCTGCTTCGGCAAACCCTTTACGATGCGGAATGGTATGCCACGGCCGAAGATCGTCGGGATGCTAATATTACCCTGGAGACGCTTAATCGTCAATTGGAACTGGTACAATTCTTTGATGCCGGCGATAAGTGGGATGTACTTCGTGCCGACCGGTTGGGAGATGAATTTGACATTCAGTATGTATTTCAGGGAAATGGCGACGAATATCAGCGATTAGAAGACATTCGTCAAACGGGTGGGGCGGTAGTTGTCCCTGTGAACTTTCCGGCGGCTTACGACATGACCGACCCGTACCTGTCGCGAATGGTTAGTCTGACCGAACTTATGCACTGGGAGCAGGCGCCGGCCAATATCGCAAGACTTCTCAAAGCCGAAGTTCCTATTGCCATTACTTCAGAAGGCACAAAAGGCGATCAATTTATTGGGAACCTCAGAAAAGCCATAAGTGCAGGTGCTGATGAAGCGGCAGTTTTGAAAGCATTAACCATGACACCGGCTGCATTGATTCATGCGGAGCATCTTATTGGTTCGCTTGAACCCGGAAAATGGGCCAGTTTTTTAGTGTGCTCAGCCCCTGTTTTTGACGAGGGTAGCATCATTTACGAAAACTGGATCCAGGGGCAGTCGTTTGTTTTAAAAGACAAATCGCTTGTGGACATAGCGGGAACCTACAATCTCACGGTCAATGGCTTAATGTACACCATGAATGTGAGCGGAAAAGCAGAAAAGTATAGCGCCGCACTAGAACAGATTCAGGGAGCAGATACCTTGAAAATTGACGCAACGCTGGCGCGTGACCGCGATTATGTGAATTTACGCTTCAAGCCCGACAGTTTATCGGGAGTCATGCGATTGAACGGTACCGTGTACATGGAAAGTCGGATTTGGGAAGGTAAAGGTCAGCTGGCCGACGGGACATGGATGGACTGGAGTGCGGTACGGCAAGATACAGGTAAAGGCAAAGACCGTGAAGGGCGCGGTACGCCAACCGGTTCAGACACAACCCTACAGGAACGTCCTATTGTGTACCCCTTCATGGCCTACGGACGCGATAGCATGCCCGGGCAACAAACCGTTTGGATACGGAACGCCACTCTTTGGACATGTGAAGAGGAGGGCATTATTGAAAAAGGGGAAATCCTCATTCACAACGGAAAGATTGCCGCTGTTGGGCGTGATATCAATTTAGAAACACTGTTTCCACGACAAGAAATTGATCCGGTGGTCATTGATGCAAAGGGTAAGCATGTCACACCCGGTATTATTGATGAGCACTCGCATATAGCCGTGACACGCGGAGTAAACGAAGGCACACAGATGAGCAGTGCCGAGGTTCAAATTGGTACGGCACTGAATCCCGAAGACATCAATATTTACCGACAGCTTTCCGGGGGGGTAACCTGTTCACAATTGCTGCATGGTTCGGCCAATCCGATAGGCGGTCAGAGTGCACTGATCAAATTGCGTTGGGGAGCTTCAGACAGGGAGTTGCTTGTGGAAGATGCAGCACCGTTCATCAAGTTCGCCCTTGGGGAGAACGTGAAGCAAAGCAACTGGGGCGATTTCGAGACCGTTCGGTTTCCCCAGACTCGTATGGGCGTTGAGCAGGTATATTATGAGCTCTTTTTACGCGCCGCGGAATATGACCGGGAATGGAGGACGTATAAAGAATCGTTGCTCAAGCTTACCCGAAAACAGCGCAAGAATGCTGAACTACCGGTGATGCCGAGGCGTGACCTGGAATTGGAGGCATTGGCTCAAATTCTGAAGGGGGAGCGTTTCATTACGTGTCACTCATACCGACAAGACGAAATCAATATGCTGATGCACGTAGCTGACAGCATGGGCTTCACGCTCAACACCTTTACTCACATTCTCGAGGGATACAAGGTAGCCGACAAGATGAAAGAGCACGGGGCGGGGGGATCTACGTTCAGCGATTGGTGGGCGTACAAGTTTGAGGTGAAGGACGCCATTCCGCATAATGCGGCGCTCCTCACCCACATGGGCATCACTACAGCCATCAACAGCGACGATGCTGAAATGGCACGGCGCCTCAATCAGGAAGCGGCTAAGGCGGTTAAGTATGGCGGTTTGGATGAAGAGGAAGCGCTTCGGTTAGTGACACTGAATCCGGCGAAATTGCTGCATGTAGACGACCGCATGGGATCATTGAGCGTGGGAAAAGATGCCGATCTGGTAATCTGGTCGGATCATCCCCTTTCAGTGTATGCACGAGCTGAGCAGACCTATGTTGATGGAAGGTGCATGTATGACCTGGAGGAAGATGAGCGTATGCGTGCGGCTATCAATCAGGAGCGATCTCGCATTATTCAACTCATGCTCGATGAGCCATCGGGAAGCAAGCGGCAGCCTCGAGCGCGGCACAGTCGCCATTATCATTGCGACAGCGAATTTGACGAAATCACCGATTAAGAATGCAGAAGATGAAGAGTTTGAAACGATTGATCCTTGTGTTGCTCGCCTTTGCGGCAGCCCATTTGGCGAATGCCCAAACACCTGCCCCTGCCCAGAAAGGCCGCATTTTGCTACTGGGAGGCACTGCGCACTTAGGCACCGGCGATAAGATTGAGGGAGCGGCAGTAGGATTTGAAAATGGCATAATCACCTTTGTAGGCAGCGAAAAAAATGTAACTCCGGCGGAGTGGGATGAGGTCATTGACACGCACGAAAAGCACATTTACCCTGGATTCATAGCCCCCAACTCGCAACTGGGTCTGATGGAAATCGAGGCGGTTAGAGCCACGAAGGATTATGCCGAAGTGGGGACATTCAAGCCTCACATCCGCAGTGCTATTGCGTTCAACACCGACTCTGAAATCACGCCAACTGTGCGTTCAAATGGGGTTTTAATGGGGCAAATCACACCGGCCGGAGGAACCATTTCGGGCACCTCATCCATCATGCAATTTGACGCCTGGAACTGGGAAGATGCGATTGTGGTGGAAGGCGATGGCATTCACTTGAACTGGCCATTGGTGTATCACAAACACCGTCAGGACGGGCAGGTGAATATCCAAAAAATAAAGACCTATGAGCAACAATTGCAGGAGATTCAAAGCTATTTTCAGCAAGCTCAGGCATACGCCAAATTGAATTCGGAAACGGTGGACGTTCGCATGGAGGCAATGAAGGGGCTTTGGGACGGAACGCTGGCCTTGTATGTTCACGCAGACGATGTGCAGCAAATCACCGAGGCGGTTGCTTTGAAAAAGCAATTTGGCATAGCACGAATGGTGATTGTGGGTGGATACGACAGTCACCTGGTTGCGGATATGCTCCGCGACAATGAGGTAGCGGTTATGGTAAGGCGCACCCACACATTGCCCCGTTATGCCGAAGACGATGTGGACTTACCCTTCAAGTTGCCCAAATTACTTGAGGACGAGGGCGTGCTGTATTGTCTGGAAAACAGCGGAAGCATGTCGGAAATGGGCACTCGAAACCTGCCCTTCCTTGCCGGCACAGCGGTGGCGTATGGACTCACGTATGAGCAGGGCGTGAAGGCCATTACGTACAATACCGCACGGATTTTGGGTATTGCGGATCGATTGGGCTCTATTGAAAAAGGAAAGGAGGCAACATTGATCGTCAGTGATGGCGACGCGCTGGATATGCGCACAAATCACATATCGCATGCGTGGATCAATGGACGCACGATCGACCTGGACAACCGTCAGGAGCAACTCTATAGGAAGTACGAATCCAAGTACAAGCGAGAGGGAACCCTGGAAGAGTGAAAAATCCTCTGAACTCCGTTTCGATAGACTTTACAAGCTACTTGCGGAGAAGGTATCTCCTTGAGCAATTTCGCCGGTTTGGTAGCCTTTTTTAAACCATCTCATACGCTGCTCGGAGGTTCCGTGAGTGAATGAATCGGGTACTACATATCCCCTGCCCATCATTTGAATCCGGTCGTCACCAATTTGGAAAGCCGCGTTGAGTGCTTCTTCAATATCGCCATCCTCCAGCAACCCGATTGAATTGGCGTAATGCGCCCAAACCCCCGCATAGAAATCTGCCTGAAGTTCAAGCCGTACGCTCAGTTTGTTGTATGACTTTTCATCGAGGCTGCTTCGTTGGCGGTGCACGGCTCCTGTGATCCCCTGAAGATTCTGAACATGGTGTGCCACTTCATGCGCCACCACGTAGGCCATAGCGAAATCACCGAGTGCCTTGAAACGCGTTTTCAACTCGTTGTAAAAGCTCAAATCGATGTACAGCTTATTATCGCCCGAACAGTAAAACGGTCCGGTAGCAGCGCTTGCGTTTCCACATGCGGAGGTAACCTGTCCGGAAAACAGCACCAGCGTTGGTTCCACATACGACTTGCCGAGTTGTTCGCGAAATAGCTTGTGCCACACATCTTCGGTTTCTTTAAGGACAACCGAAACCATTTGGGCCAGTTCCTTTTCTTCAGCCGATTCTACGTATTCCGATTGTTGCGTGCCGCCCCCCATTGCACCGCTATCCAACGCCTGTTGCGGATCACCGCCCAGGAGAACGTAGATAATGAGGATGACAATGCCACCCAGTCCAAGACCACCCATGGCCTTTTTACCGCCGCTTCCACGCACATCCTGTACATTGGAGCTGCCCTGACGACCTTTCCATTTCATGTGCGAAATATACTTAAAAGGTGGAGGTAATGGGATTAAGAATGATTGGCATCAAACTCAGCCTCACATATCCCTGCACATTCACGCATGGATAAAAGCGCCGCGACATCAATCTACAACCATCAAGCGTTGCACTTCATCATTACACTTTAGGAAGTACAGACCTGAAGGCAGGGAAGTGAGATCCAATTGCACGGCAGTGCGGTGATTCAGAGCGAGTTGATTCACCATTTGGCCTTGTGCCGTCCACACTTCTAAAACAGACCCCGAAAGTCCTGAAATGGTAACCTGACGCTGCGCCGGATTGGGGTAGATTACCATATTTTGCTGGTTTTCACCCCATATATGAACGGATTGAGGCGTATCCGAAATCAACGTCACACCCGAGCCGGTTGCCACCCACACATTGTCCTCAGAGGTAATGGCCAACTGATTGACATCGGGCCCTGCCAGGCCATCATCGACGCTGAGGTCGGTCCATTCGCCGCCCTGATAGTAGGCCACGCCACCCACAGAAACCAGGTAATCCACATATACACCTGTCCACACGCGATCCTGCGAATCGATTTTTACATCTTCCACAGGATTGATCTCGTGGGGCTCAGGAAGGGTTATGAGCGAAGGATGGTTTTGTAAGAAGGCATTGTCATTGCCGTACACGGTGATGCCCTTGCTGGTTCCCACCCACTTCTTATTATCGGATGACAACGCAATAGAACGCACGTTGGCGGCCAACAGACTATCGGCAAGCGTATACTGGGTAAAGTCGGTGCCGTCAAAGACATAAACGCCGCCCAGTCCGGTGCCAAACCACATGTTTCCTTGCTGATCCTGATTGACATGTGCAACACCGCCAAATGGCAGTCCGTCATCGGTGGTATAGTTGGTAAAACTCGCACCATCGAAAGAAGACACTCCATCGTTGTTTCCGAACCACATTAATCCATCGGCATCTTGAAAAATATGCTTGATACGGTTGTCCTCCAGTCCATCGTCGGTAGTGTAGGTGGTCCAATTCGATCCATCGAACTTACTGATTCCGAAGTCGGTACCTGCCCAGATATTTCCTTGGTCATCGGCGGCAATGGCCCAAACTGTGTTGTTCACCAAGCCATCTTCATCGGTAAACGACGACCAGTTAACATTGTCAAAGTGGGCAATACCGTTTTGGGTACCAAACCACACTTCATCATTGCTATCTACGGCTACACAAAGGGCGGTATTGTCGAGTAATCCGTCATCTTCGGTATATGTGGTAAGGGTTTGGCCAGTGATGGTGCCGCAAAGCGCAAGCGCCGCACAGGCTGCAATTAAGTTCTTCATAGCTAGTGAATTATGAGTAGTTTCTGCGATGTGCTTCGCGTTTTATCGCTGAGGGTTAGGGTATAGTAGCCATTCGGCAAATGGTTAATTGCCAGGAGAACAAGGCCACCCCTATCCGACTGCGAAGCGCACAGCTCGCCTACTGAATTTCGAATTTCTATTTGAATCGCACCCACTCCATCGCGCGCGATCCACAACTGATCGTTGGCCGGATTAGGGTAGATTTTAAACTCCATTGGAGCCATTTGCTCTACGGAAACCGGCGCGTTTTCGGCCGCAAATGTGGGTGTCATTTCGATAAAGTCGCCGGTACCATTGGGGAATCTGGAATACGACAAATTCTCTGTGGCGGCATCAAAAGTAACTTCATCGATAATGGTTCCAGCCGAATCACTGATGGCCAAATATTCACCCAATTGCGAGAGTTGAAAATTGGTATGCAACGCTCCCTCCGATCCCTGTTCATCCAGCCAAAATATGGCGTATCCATCCGGTGCGATGCTCACATCAGGCATAGCCCATTTGGTGAGGTTAAGGGGATCGTCAGTGAGGAAAAGGCCTGAGGTAGAAACCGTGTAACTCGCATTGTTGTACAGTTCGAGCCAATCGTCGTAATCTCCTGTTCCATCGGCAACCACAGCCGAATTGAAAGCCATAAATTCATTGATCACCACACTGTTTTCCGATCCGAGTTCGCCATGGAGGTGATAAAACTCATACGCGGCTCGCTCGGGAGCAAACCGGCCGTCGGTTTCGTTTTCGGTGTAGACATAGTAGTCCATGGCATTACCGGTATTGGTCAAATCCACTGAAAACAGACCATTGCCTTCATCAATCATCACGGCAGACGAGAACACATCAGACCCACCA
Source organism: Flavobacteriales bacterium (assembly GCA_020437755.1). Classification (GTDB taxonomy): domain Bacteria; phylum Bacteroidota; class Bacteroidia; order Flavobacteriales_D; family Sanyastnellaceae; genus JADFAK01. The sequence continues at coordinate 12,777 of JAGQVX010000039.1, read as the reverse complement.
TAACGGTAGTAAAACCAGGCCGAAGCAGCATTGGACGTTTGCGCAAAGAACCCGGCATTTCCCCCCGCCGTCAATGTACCCACGGTTGACCAAACCGAGTCAATCACCGGTGGATTGGAAATTCCTTCGTAATCGAGGAGCCAGGCCGCGCGTGGTTCCATAAGTTCGGTTAGACCCGGATAATCTGCAAGATCTTCTACTGTTTCATTTAGATTGGCATCAAAGTCTTCATCCGAGTAAAACTTATTCGGATCATCGGCTACAGCCGTATCAATGATGGCCCGATAGTACTCTGCACGATCAATGTAGGACTGATTTTCAAAATTTTCAGTGGTGATGGTTCGCAGGTGGGCCAAAAACATCTTGCGATAGTGGTCGTCTTCGAACAGGTTTCTCAGCAAAGGCCTCGGAAATGCAGAAAAGCTGTTGTAATGAGCCAGGGGATCCATGGTCTTTGCCTGTTCGATGGTGAAGCCGTCGTAGTAATCAGATGCATCGGTAAGTCGGAAGCTACCAAACGACATGTTCAAATCCCACGGAATGGTGTTCCACTGACCGTTATGATCGTGGTACAGGTAATAGTTCTGTGCAAAACCGATGTAGCTATCGTAGTTAATGAGACCATAGTTGAAGGCATGCATCCAGAGTGCGCGATCCACATTCAACACTGATTCCACATTTTGCGCATCATCATTGAGGACGTCAATTAAGTCCAGGAGATCAGTCCAACCCGTTTCAGATTCCAGCGTGTAGAGCTCGTAATAATTAGCTTCTGCCGAACCCGGAGTGTTGCTGAGGTTGCTGTTTTCGCCAAATAAATCGAGCTGTTCCGGATTGCATTTGAAGAACGAGCCATCGGGATCCGGGAAGTGGTTGACCAGAAATTCCTTTTCAACTGCCTCCACATTTGTGTACAATCCCCAGTACTCATCATTGATAAACAGTTTAGCAAAATTGGCCATTCCGGCAGGCATATATTGTCGGGCCACTTCATAAGAAAGCACTTCACGCAGAAAAGAGGGATCATGAATTACATTGGCCAGTTTCAGCTTGTCGCGACCCTGGTAGCTTTGTCCGGCTACGATATAATCCAGCTTGATATTGAACGGATTCTTTTCCTGATCCACACTCACGGAGCTAAAGCCTTTGTAGCGAACGCCAACTTGATTGAGCACCACACCATCGATTTCAATGGTCGCCTCCAATCTTCCATCTTCACCGGCCAGATAAAGTGCATCGAGAAGCGCATCCCAGTTATCCTCTGCGAAGGTCAGCCTGATCTCCGTAAGGTGTCCGGGTGCGTACAAATCATCTTGTGACCAGGCGCTAATGGTCAAGAGCCATAAAGGCAAATAGATCAGATATTTGAACCAGCCCCTGCTCATTTACGCACGGAAATACGGCGGGTGATTGCCTGTCCGGCACATTCCATATAGGCCACATAGATACCGTCATCACATCCCGAAAGGTCGATGGAATCGGTGTTTGAAGCGTCGAGAATTAATTTACCGGTGGCGTCAAACACTTTGATGACCTCAACACCTGACAAGGGAAATTCACCCGCGAGGTGAAACACTCCGGTTGAAGGGTTGGGGAAGAGGTTGACACCGAGACGGCTGAGGTCTTCGACTTCATCGGGGGTATCGCATGGATTGTCGAGCAGCGCCTGGATACCGGGATGGTCGCATTCGTAGCGGAAACCTTTGGCGGAGTTGGCATTGTATTGAAATACCACGTTATCGTCGCCATCTACTTCATACATATAGCCGCCACCGCCCATACCGCCGGCGAGGTTGACAAATATATTACCATTGGACATGCGGTCGGAAGCACTTTGGCCATTGGCATCGTCGAGGCATTCATGACGCAAATCGTATGATGCCGGTTGATATTGTTGGCCGGGAGTCCAATCGTAATTGTATCCGTTGAGGGGAGGGTTGATGGCATCTACGGTAGAATGACCGTTGTTTCCTTCGTTGTTGAACACCTGCACATAGCCCGCATACGGACGACCTTCGGGAATCCACCGCGCATCGTGAACGGCTGCGGGAATGATTTGTGAACCTGACATGTCGTAGTTATCGGGATGGCCCCAACGGTACAGGAAGTCGCCCCCTTTACCACTGTTTCCTCCTGTGTGCGAAGCCGCTTCTTCCGTGGTTGTGCTATGGTCAATAATGAAAACCTCACTCATGAAACGCGAGCTGAACACGATCTGATCCAGTGTTGGATTGTAGTCCAAACCATTGACATGAAACCAGTCGCTCGCGCCGCCGCCACCTCCTCCGGGTCCTCCGGAGCCGCTGATGGTCACGTTGATGTTGAGCAGTTCAGGGTGTTCAGAGACTACGCCGTAGTTGTCGAGGTTGGAATCCACATCTTGAACAAAGTGGTCTTTGATGTGCCATTCCCAAACGATTTCACCGCCTGTTCCGTTTTGAGCAACTTCGATGATGTGGGTTCCATATTTGGCCTGCGTGCCTTCATATCCCATTGCAGCGAGATCAGCATTGCTCAGGTATTCCCATGCAATGAGAAGGACGTGTCCGTTGGGCATCAGACATAAGTCGTGGTGGCTGACAACGGTGGAACTTGAATACACAAACTCCCACACCACATTGGCATCCGCATCGAGTTCCTGGACCATGCCACCGACGGCTGCGCCATTGATTTGATTACCTTGATAGACAGCACCGCGAACAATGTTTCCGGTTGGAGTAAGAGCTATAGCGTAGTTGGCTTCTTCATCGCACGACCAGTAGTGGGCGATATCCCCTTCGCTGTCGATGAGGTAGGCGGTGTTGGAACCGGTTGAGTTGAATAGTGCATAGCCATCGAACTCCTGGCCAAATGAGAAACCAACGCAAAGGAGAAGTGCTCCCAGCAAGGAAAAGCGGATTGTAAACATGTGCTGACTGTTAATAGTTATATCGATTAGACGACGAGGGAGATTAAAACTTGCACAAAGTTTACATATTTCTAACCTTCTACTAACCTATCACAGAAAAACAGTCCACAAGGGAATGATAATTACGGCAAAATGTACGGGACGGAAAACGTTGACTACAGCTCATCGCCACGAAGCTGACGGAATCGCTTACGGGCCTCAACTACGTACAGGCTACCCGGATATTCGGTAAGAATGCGATTGTAAAGTTCCTGCGCCATGTCGGGCTGTTTGTAGATTTGGTCGTAGAGTTGGGCCAGTTTGAACAAGGCATCATCTGCGAGGATATCGTCCGAATAGATATCCGACACTTGCTCATAGTACTCCCGACTTTTGTCGAATTCTCCCCGATTGTAGTAGACATCGCCTTTGAGCATGAGGATTTCATCGGTAAGGGAATGTCCGGGAAACAGGGTTGTTATGGAATCCAATTTGGCGAATGCCGGAACCAATTGATTCTGATACGCAAGCAAATCAGCCTGGGCGTATAGCTCCATGGCAACTGTGGTCGTATCCATATTGTAATTGTCGGTAATGAGGAGCGACAAATCGATAGCATCATTGGAGATCAATTTGGAGGTTGATGCCTTGAGCACATCGAGCTGCGCCTGAGCCCATTCAAAGTCGCCGGCATAGAAGGATACCTTGGCGTTTCGGTATTTGGCTTCATGCCCGAGCACATCCTCTTTGAAGTCGAGTTCCACTTGGGAATACAACAGGGAAGCTTCCCAGATTTCATCTTTCAACAGCAGGATATCGCCCAGTTCCAGCTTGATGACGGCTTTCATTTTGGCGTACAAACCCGGAATTTCGACCGCGTCGTACAGCAGGTCAATGGCCTCATCGGTTTTACCGAGGTAGAACCCTTTGATATGCGCCAGTTCCTTCATCAGCACAGCGGTTGAGCCTGTTTTACCCAGATCGTTCAACGCTGCCGTATAGGTAGCTTCCAGGGCTGTGAGTTGTTCTTCGTGATTTCCCGGAACCTCCGTAATCTCGGCTAGTTCGACTTGCAGGTATTCAATGCGGGCTGTTTCATAGTATTCAAACTCAGGACCCTTGTCGATCACTGCCTGGTAGGCTTTGGCTGCTGATCGATACATTTTGTTGTTCACCGCCAATTGAGCGATATCCACCAGTCGGTAGCCATTCTCACCATTCCTGGAGTCCAATGCTTTGGCTTGAATGAGTGCCGAATCGAAGTCCTTTTTCTGCAGGAACAACCAAATGAGTAACTCGTTGTAAATCACAATCTCAGGTGAACGCTGCACCCGTTTGAGGAGGGCCGTGCGCAACATTTCAGCATTGGCCTTGTTCTCCTGAATATTGAGGTTTCGGTTGAGGGAATTCTGAACTGTTTGGATATAGTTGGGGCTCACTTCAAGCAGGTCCATGAAGGAATCGACCATTGCTTCGTGGTTGCCCATCATCCCCTGGAGATTGGCCATTTCGTAGTGAAAGGCATAGCCATCGGTAGAAATGCGTCGTGCTTTGTTGTAGGTTTCGAGGGCGTAGTCGAATTCATTGAGTTTAATGTAGGCATTCGCCAAACGGAGTGCGTGGCTTCTCCCCGGCTCCAGGTCTTTCAGCGCTTTGTCGAATTCAACCCGTGCTTTTTCGTCTTCCCCGAATTTCTTGTACAGCGCACCCAGATCAACGTGTGCGTCGGCTGATTTTGCACTGGTTTTGATCTTTTTCTTGACGATTTTCTCGGCTTCTTCAAGATCGCCCAGTGCTATTAATGTTCCCAGGTACTTTTCATATACCCGGTTCGATTTGTCGGACTTATAGAGCCGCTCGTAATACAAGCGTGCCTGCTCATATTCACCATTGTTGTAGTAATACTCTGCCAGGTCATAATCGGTGGTTTGTGCAACGGCACCCCACGACATCAAGGCTAGCAATATGGCGAAAACGTACTTCATTCTCCTTCCGGATAGGGTAATCCCAACTGGGCAAAAACATCCACAACTTGCGGATGGACTTCAGTATAACGCTGTTCGGCCTGTTTTAGTCGGTCGATCATTTCATCGATACCTGAAATCAGTTCCTGAGCGATGCGTAACTCCTGTTCACAGTGGATTCGCACATAGTCGGCTGAAATTTCATTGCCTTCAGCATCGGTGGTTGCACCTTGCTCAAGGGCCTGTTTCAGGTTGAACAGTTGGGTCTTGGTACGTTCAATTTCATTTTTGGTTCGCGTATGGCGATGCTCAAAATCCTTGACGTACTTAGTAACCGCGCGATAGTCGGCAAGCACTTTTGCCGGTTCAAACTCCATTTCACCGGTGTAGTTCTTTTGCACGTACTCCAGATCGGATTTGATGTGCTTGAAGAAATTAGCTGTGTTGAAACGGTCGATTGAATTGAAGCGCACTTCGGCCTCTTCTACTTGTTGGTAGGCTGAGTCGAGCTGGGCGATCTCAGTGGTCGCCGTATAACTCTTACTGCATCCTGAAAGCCACGTGGAAGCGATGAAGAGTATGGCCAATGCACCCGGGAATCCGATTAAGTTTCGTTGTGTCATAGCACAAATTTACGCAAGCACCATTCGATTGTGTGCCGGCAATTTCAAAAATTGTGCTAAAAATCCACTAATCAATTCGCTCGAAGCCGGTGTATTTGTGCAGACATTCCGGAATACGGATACCGTCGGCATCCTGATTATTCTCGAGAAGGGCTGCAACAATGCGTGGGAGGGCCAATGCCGAACCATTGAGTGTGTGTACCAAACGCGTTTTACCGTTTTCGTCACGGAAGCGGCATTTGAGGCGGTTGGCCTGGAAGGTTTCGAAGTTGGAAATCGAACTTACCTCCAACCAGCGCTCTTGCGCTGCTGAGAACACTTCCATGTCGTAGGTGAGTGCCGAAGTAAACCCGAGGTCTCCTCCGCACAGCCGGAGAATACGAAACTGCAGACCCAGTTTTTGGAGTAGGCCTTTCACATGATCCACCATGGTGGTAAGGGTATCGTATGATTGGTCAGGGTGTTGAATCTGAACAATTTCCACTTTGTCGAACTGGTGCAGGCGATTCAGTCCGCGCACATCTTTACCGTACGAACCGGCTTCGCGTCGGAAGCAGGGCGTATAGGCGCACATTTTAATTGGAAACTGCTTTGATTCAAGGATTACATCGCGGAAGATGTTGGTAACCGGCACCTCAGCAGTAGGGATCAGGTAGAGGTTATCTACAGTTGCGTGGTACATTTGACCTTCTTTGTCGGGCAATTGTCCGGTACCAAATCCCGATTCTTCGTTCACCATGTGCGGGGGAATCACCTCATTGTATCCGGCTTTATCGGCTTCATCGAGGAAGAAGTTGATCAGTGCCCGTTGTAACTTGGCACCTTTCCCTTTGTACACGGGAAATCCGGCTCCGGTAATTTTGGCCCCTAGGTCGAAATCAATGAGGTCGTACTTGTCGGCCAGTTCCCAGTGAGGGAGGTTGTTTTCTCCAAGATTAGGCGTTTCGCCTTCGCTATGAACTACCTCATTGTCTTTGTCTGAATTCCCGGCCGGAACGATGGTATTGGGCACGTTGGGCACATGATGCAGCGCCTCGTTCATACGGTTGTCCAGTTCCTGGAATTCTTCTTTTAGTCGGTGTGATTCTTCTTTGTACTCAGCCGATTTAGCACGCATGGCATTGGCTTCTTCGGCTTTTCCGCGCTTGAACAGATCGCCAATATCACGAGAGAGCGCGTTGCTTTCAGCGAGCACCTGATCCATTTTTTGTTGGCAGGCACGGCGTTTTTCGTCGAGTTCGAGGATCTCGTTGATGGGTGCGGTAAAATCGTGGTTTCTCTTTTTGAGGCCTTCGATAATTTCCGGCGCATTTTCTCTCAACACGTGAATTTCAAGCATGGCAAATATTATTTTCGGGTGCAAAAATAGGCAAAAGAGAACAGGAAACGACCCATCCTAAAACATCACAGCGCAAGGCAGATTGTTGCAAATAGTGTCGATCACAATGGTACTCCTTCCCTAAGTCGCGGAACAGTCATCACTGCACTACCAATCTGGAAGATCTTCCGGAACTATCAGATAGCATGTACACTCCGGCTTCCAAATGCAGTTCCGTTGAATAGGTGCCATCTACCAAGAACGAAATCACCTCCTGCCCTTGCAGGTTGAAAACGGTAAACTTGTCAGGAAACTCAGTCCGGATAGTCAATTCACCTGTTGTTGGATTGGGAAAGAACGACCAGTGTCCGGCAATGGATTGTTCAAATTCTGACACGTTGTTTGGATCGGTTACCAGGAACTGCCCCATCATACCGCCATCTTCGTGATACAACATATGACAATGGTACATATAGGGCACATTTGGGTCGGCATGGTCGCTGAACTGAGCGATAAACCGCACATTTCCCATCATACCGGGAACCAAAACCACATCATTCAAGCCTTGCAATGCGGGAGGAGGCGTAGCTCCGTTTATGTCGAGTATATAGAATTGGACATCGTGAATATGAAAAGGATGTGCAATTGGAGTTTGGTTGGTCAGTGACCAAATTTCAGTATGATTCAGAGGAATATTGTAGTTAATGGTTTCCATGTCAAACGAGGCTCCATTAATAAGGAATGGACCATTCAAGTTCATCATGGACGAAGCCGATGAAAACGTGAGGTTACGGGTTTGATCTGCTTCCGATTCAGCAATTGGTGTCAAAGATGCCAGAGATTCGGGAATGTTTGTGATGGGATTGGCGGTGGCAGCCACAACGTGGATTTCGAGTACATTGAAGTCACCTCCATTCAATGGGTTTAGGGTGTATCCCGTCAACGAAGAGGTTTGTCCGGCTCCCATTCCGGGTTGAGCGGCACCATAATATGCATTGGGCAATTCCGAGCCATAACACATGAGTTGCACATCTTGGCCTTCATCAGCACCAAGATCAACCAAAACATCTACCCTTTGACCCGGAGCCAGTCGATAACGATCAAGCGCCACCGGTGCCGACAGCAGGCCACCATCCGTTCCAATGACATGAAAGGTGCGGTCATCGGAAAATCCCAGTTCCATTACACGCTGAGTCGCCCCGTTCAGAAGTCGAAGTCTGACAACTTGTGCCGGCATATCAATGTGCGGATCCACTACTCCGTTCACAACAACGGCTGTATCAAGGTTCGTTTCAACTACTAGCTGACCGTCTGCGTCGAACGCACGCGTTTGAATTGCGATGGGAAATTCATCAACTCCATAGTTCAGTGGCAACCCAAGTCCCGCTTCTTCATCGTCTCGAACGAGAATGAATCCTGCAATACCTCTTGTCACATGTTCGGCAGTCCTCATATGTAAATGTGGATGATACCAATAAGTGCCGGCTTTGTCCAACACGGTGAACTGAGGATTCCAAGAAGTGCCGGGTAAAATAATAGAATGCGGACCACCGTCGTGCGATGGTGCCACGTGCAAGCCATGCCAGTGAATGGTGGTAGTATCTTCCAATTGATTGACAACTTCAATACTCACGTCATCACCCTGATTTAAAATCAAGGTGGGTCCTAGCAGGGCACCATTGGCCCCCATGGTATTGGTTTCAACACCCGGATAAAACTCAGTTACGCCTTCATCCAATGTCAGGGTAATTGATGAGCCTTCCACCACTGCGGGAATAGGAAGAACGTTTTGACCAAAGGTGTTAATAGAAAGGAGCGTCGATAATCCGACAATGGTTGTAAAGGTCTTTTTCATGGACAATTGATAAATATTCAGCAGACAAAAATGCATCAATAACGGGAAGAAAGAAACAGACTGGCCGACAAACACTATTGATTTAGATCACTTTATACGCAAAAAGGCCATTCGTCTGGAGACGAACAGCCTTAATGAAATATGATAACGTGTTCGTTTATTCCGGAAGTACCGAAACGAACGAGCGGTTGTTTTTGGTTTTGCGGAAAGATACCACACCGTCGGTAAGTGCGAACAGGGTATGGTCTTTACCGATACCTACGTTCTCACCCGGATGGTGTTGTGTACCACGCTGGCGAACGATGATGTTACCAGCAATCGCTTTTTGGCCGCCAAAAAGTTTCACCCCAAGACGTTTCGAGTGTGATTCACGACCGTTTTTCGAACTACCGACTCCTTTTTTATGTGCCATGGTATTATCGTTTTATAACGAGGTAATTACTTACCGCCGTTCAATTCATCTTGCCATTTCTTCAATTCATCCCAGTTGCCATCAGCAGCCATCTGAGCTTGTGCTGGCCAAGTACCGGGATCTTTTGACTTATATACGCCACCGGCTTCGGTAAGGATCTCCTTCAAGCGCTCAACATCAGTAGCAGCCAACTCAGCGTATGAGTTAATGCCATTAGCGTTGAACAATTCAGCGATCTTAGGACCGATCCCTTCAACTTTAGTGAGGTCATCGCCAGCTGATTGAGCAGCCTTCTTAGGAGCTTCCTCTTTAGCAGGAGCGGCTTCCTTTGCAGGGGCTGCTGCCTTTGGGGCTTCCTCTTTCTTAGGCTCAGCTTTTTTAGCTTTCTTGGCTCCTGAAGCTGCAATCGATTCGATTGTGATTTCAGTCAAGTAAGCGCGGAAACCGTTCTTCTTCTTGTAGCCTTTTCTACGTTTCTTTTTGAAGACGATTACTTTGTCGCCTTTCAGGTGTCGCGTCACTTTAGCAGTGATTGCTGCACCATCGATAGCCGGGGCGCCAACAGTTACCTTTCCGTTGTCATCGATCAAAAGAACGTCGTCAAATTGAACTTTCGCTCCTTCGTCTTCTTTCAAACGGTTGACAAAGATCTGCTGGTCTTTTTCAACTTTGTACTGATGCCCTGCTATTTCTACAATTGCGTACATCTTAGTGCTTGATTTAATTAATCCTTAAAAATTTAAGGGGTGCAAATGTACAAATTGTTTTCAACAATACACAAGCACCGGGGTTGAAAAAAACGGTCTCAACCCGCTTACATCACAATATTGACAATCCTTCCCGGTACGACAATTACCTTTTTAGGTTCGCCCTGCAGGAACTCAGCAGTGCGCTCATGCGCCATTACAGCCGCTTCTACCTCTTTGGGGTTCATGTCGGCCGGCAATGGAAGTTTGAATCGCATCTTGCCGTTGAACGATACAGGGTATTCAATTTCGTCTTCTACCAGATGCTTCTCATCAAATTGTGGCCAGGCAGCGTCCAAAACGGAGCCTTGGTGCCCCAAGTTGTTCCATAACTCCGCCGCGAGGTGGGGAGCGTAGGGCGACAAAAGGACGGCCAGTGGTGAAAGTGCCTCGCGAGAAGTACATTTCTGTTCGGTGAGTTCATTCACCGCAATCATCAATGCACTCACTACCGTATTCCAACTGTATCGCTCGAGATCTTCCGTGATCTTTTTAATCGTTTTATGTACCGACTTCAAGTTGTCTTTCGATGGAGTGGCATCGTCGGCTTTTTCAAATAAACGTGTAGTCTTGCGCAAGAAGTTATGTACGCCGTTGATCCCTTTTGTGTCCCAGGGCTTCGCTTGCTCGAGTGGACCCAGGAACATCTCATAACAACGCAGCGTATCCGCGCCAAACTTCTCTACCAGTTCGTCGGGCGTTTGCACATTGAACTTCGACTTCGACATTTTCTCCACTTCATGCCCGCACACATAGTTGCCCTGATCATTCAAAATGAACTCAGCACCCTTGTATTCCTCCCGCCATTTGGCGAATGCCTCCGTATTGAGTATATCATTGTCCACGAGAGCAATGTCGGCGTACAAAGCCTGCGTCTCGTGATCATCTTTTTTCTCCAGGGTCACGAAAGTATTGGTGTCCTTAATTCGATACACAAAACTCGACCGACCCAAAATCATACCCTGGTTGATCATTTTTGCGAAAGGCTCCGAAAAGCCAATGTGGCCCATGTCGTACAGGAATTTGGTCCAGAAACGCGAGTACAACAAGTGACCCGTGGCATGCTCGGCACCACCAATGTACAGGTCCACCTGTCCCCAGTAATCCGACTTGCTGCGAGCGCAGAATTCCTTGTCGTTGAGGGCATCCATATAGCGCAGGAAGTACCAGCTTGAACCGGCCCAACCCGGCATGGTATTGTACTCCATGCGATCGCCTTTCCAGATGTTCCATGCATCCTGGGTAGCGCGCGCCAATGGAGGCTCACCATCTTCGGTGGGAAGGTATTTGTCGACATCGGGAAGGGTGACCAACTCATGGTCTTCCAACACGTATGGCACTCCATCGCGGTAGTACACGGGGAAAGGCTCCCCCCAATAACGTTGTCGGCTAAAAACCGCATCACGCAAACGGTAATTCACGCGACCTTTACCGATTCCCATTTCTTCCAGACGGCTGCAGCATGCGGAAATAGCTTTCTTGGCCGGCATACCATCCAGAAAATCAGAGTTGCAGAGAACGGCCGACTTATCGGCGCAGGCTTCCTCCGAAATATCTACTCCCTCGAAGATATTGGGAATAGGGATGCGGAAAGTCTTGGCAAAATCATAATCGCGCTGATCTCCTGCCGGCACAGCCATAACGGCTCCTGTACCATAACCGGCCAACACATAGTCGGCTATCCACACGGGCAGCTTGTCACCGGTAAACGGATGCACAGCATAGGCTCCGGTAAAGGCTCCGGTTACTTGCTTTACATTGGCTTGTCTGTCGCGCTCGGTTTTGGCCTTTGCCTGCTTAACGTAGGCGTTTATCTCATCGCGGTACTCCTCGGTAGTAATGGTTTCTACCAATTCATGCTCGGGGGCGAGCACCATGAAGGTAGCGCCAAAAACGGTATCCGGGCGTGTAGTGAACACCTCGATGCTATGTGGATGGTCTGCGAGTTGAAAAAACACCTGCGCACCTTCGGAGCGGCCAATCCAATTGCGTTGGATTTCCTTGATGGAATCGTTCCAATCCACGGTTTCCAGGTCGTCGATGAGGCGCTGGGCATATGCGCTGATGCGCATGCTCCACTGCCGCATGAGCTTCTGCTCCACAGGGTGGCCCCCACGTTCCGACACTCCATCTTTAATTTCATCATTGGCCAGCACGGTTCCCAGGGCCGGACACCAATTCACCCAGCTATCGGCCAGGAAGGTGAGACGGAAGTGCATCAATACGAGCTGCTGCTGTTTTTCCGAAAAGCTGGTCCAGTCGGTCGCGGTAAACTCACCGGCGAAGTGTTCGCCAAATTGTGGAAATGCCTCCAGGTCCAGTTCTTTCCACCAGTTTTCATCGATGGCAGCATTGACGTTGTACGAGCCGTTGTCTTCGAACTTGGCAATCAGACTGTCAATGGGCTCAGCCTTGTTGGTGTCGTGGTTGTACCATGCGTTGAACAATTGCTTAAAAATCCACTGGGTCCAGCGGTAGTATTCTGGATCGCTGGTGCGTACTTCACGCGACCAATCGTAGCAGAAACCCATTTTATCGAGTTGCTCCCGGTAGCGTGCAATATTGTTTTTGGTCGTAATTGCAGGATGTTGTCCGGTTTGGATGGCGTATTGTTCGGCCGGCAATCCAAATGAGTCATAGCCCATTGGGTGCAGCACATTGAAGCCCAGGTGCCGCTTGTAGCGGGCGTATACATCGGAGGCGATGTATCCCAGCGGGTGACCCACGTGCAATCCGGCTCCCGATGGGTAGGGGAACATATCCAGCACATAGTACTTCTTTTTGTTGGGGTCTTCACTGACTTTATAGGCTTGATCTTCACGCCATTTCTTCTGCCAGCGGGCTTCGATTTCCTGATAATTATACTCCATCACTGCAATTGAAAGCGCGAAATTAGTTGATTACAGCGATTCAACGAAGGATTGTACTATTTCCTAGCGCTCATGGATAAAACGAAGTACGGCTACATCATC
>JAGQVX010000038.1 GCA_020437755.1 Flavobacteriales bacterium | reverse complement strand
ATTAAAACGTCGCGCTGCGAATCTGCGATATAGATAACGCAATCCACAAAACCCAGCCGATGGATCAAATTGCTGGCAATATCCCACAAGATATCGTTCACCGTGTTCCGTCGGAAAATGGACTGTGAAAAATAGCGGATCAGATCCAAATGGAGGGCAAGCTTTTCTTGCGAATTCTCTGGCACAGTTTCAATTTATACAAATGTACAACACCCTCCCAATCTCAACTTTGTTCACTAGAATATGTTCCGGGCAATTTCATAAGTGCTTCGGGCCTTACCCATAGTGTAGAAGTGAAGAACCGGGACTCCGTGTTCCATTAACCCCTTGCACTGCTTGATACACCAATCAATTCCAATTTGCCTTACTTCGGCATTACTCCTTGCTCGCTCCACAAGTTCTACCAATTCATCCGGTAAGTTCACGTGGAAGAAGTGAGGAATCACATTCAATTGGTCTTTCGTCGCTATGGGTTTCAAACCGGGGATGATCGGAACTTGAATTCCGATTTCTCTGCAGGCCTTTTCAAACGCAAAAAAGGCTTCATTGTCGTAAAAGAGCTGCGTTACAATGTATTCAGCTCCCCTGTCTACCTTCATTTTTAGGTATTTCAAATCTGAATTCAGACTTGGCGCCTCAAAGTGCTTTTCAGGATAGCCGGCAACTCCGGTGCAAAAGTTGGTGCGGGTCTGTCCTGTTAAGTCTGGATCCAGATACTCTCCGTTATTCATCCGTACTACCTGATCGAGCAGGTCAACCGCATGTGCATGCCCGTCTGACTCAGGTTTAAACCTGCCTTCGCTCTTGATGGGATCTCCACGTAAAACCAACACATTGTCGATACCCAGGAAACTCAGGTCAATAAGTGCGTTTTCGGTTTCTTCCTTGCTGAATCCGCCACAGATTAAATGTGGAACGGGATCGATACCATACTTGTATTTGATGGCCGCACAAATGCCAACAGTTCCGGGACGCTTACGCACAATTCGCTTCTCCAGCAAGCCTCCGCCGGCATCGCGAAATACATATTCCTCGCGGTGATACGTCACATCCACAAAGGAAGGCTCAAATTCAATCAGCGTGTCCATCGTTTCGTGTATAGAATCGATGGTCTGTCCCTTCAATGGAGGAAGAACTTCAATGGAAAATAGCGTGCGCTTCGCACTATTAATATGGTCAATGACTTTCATGTGCTAATAGTTCAGTTGATTGGTTAACCAATGTTCAATATACTCAGGCGATTCCCCCACGCTGGAGGCATAGTCCTCTACCTGATCCCTGGAAACACGCCCCACGCCAAAATACCTGCTGTCCGGATGGGCAAAGTAAAAACCTGAAACCGATGCCGCCGGATACATGGCGAGCTGATCGGTTAGCTTCATGCCGATTTCTTTCTCGACATTGAGCAAGTCCCAAATGGCACGTTTTTCAAGGTGACTTGGACAGGCTGGATAACCTGGGGCCGGACGAATTCCCCTGTAGTCTTCGCTAATGAGGCGTTCATTATTCAACTGTTCATCACTCGAGTATCCCCAAAGCGTGGTTCGCACTTCTTCATGCAGGAACTCAGCAAATGCCTCTGCCAATCGATCCGCTAGGGCCTTGAAAAGTATAGATCGATAATCATCATGATCAGCTTCAAGGTCCGCACAGATCTCAGCCAGCCCAAGCCCCGCTGTCACAGCAAATGCACCAATCCAATCGTGTCGGTTTGTTTCTTCAGGTGCAATGAAATCGGCGAGTGAATAGTTGTTGCTTCCTGCGGCTTTTTTCGACTGCTGCCGAAGAAAATACAAGGTGCTGTTCCCCCGTGGTGTGTCGATGATGACTTGCTCGTCTCGTGAAAATGCCGGAAAAAATCCGCATACGCCGCGAATTCCAATGGGTGTGTCCTCCTGCCATCGGTCTAATGTTTCGAGCGCATCTGCATATAATCGTTTGGCTTCATGCCCAAATTCTTCATGATCAAGAATCTCCGGAAACTTTCCGCGCATTTCCCATGTGTGGAAAAACGGTGTCCAGTCAATGTATTCCCGTAAAACGGCAATAGGCACATCGCGATAGTAGTGCAATCCGGGTTCCTTCGGCTGTGGTGGATCATACATAGCCCAATCACATTTCCACTTATTGGCTCGCGCTTCCTCTAGTGTGGCATACGTTTTCTGCTCCTGCCTCGACGCATAGTTCTCGGCCACGTTCCGGTAGGTTTCTCTGGCATTCGCCAAATGTAAAGGCGCATCTGCAGACAGGAGATTCCGTGCAATCGTGACTGCTCGAGACGCGTCATCCACGTGAATCACCTGATCATAGTGCGGTGCAATTTTCACGGCAGTATGAACCCGTGATGTGGTTGCCCCACCAATGAGGAGAGGGATATTCATCTTTCTTCTCCCCATTTCAGTGGCTACGTGCACCATTTCATCCAGGCTGGGGGTGATCAAGCCGCTCAAACCAATCATATCGACTTCCTTGCTGTCCGCCTCTGACAATATCGTATCCAAAGGAACCATTACTCCCAAATCGATAATCTCATAGTTATTGCACGCAAGCACCACTCCTACGATATTCTTCCCAATGTCATGCACATCGCCTTTGACGGTGGCGAGCAGAATTTTGCCGTGAAATTGACGGTCACCACTTTTAAGAGCT
Organism: Flavobacteriales bacterium; assembly: GCA_020437755.1. Classification (GTDB taxonomy): domain Bacteria; phylum Bacteroidota; class Bacteroidia; order Flavobacteriales_D; family Sanyastnellaceae; genus JADFAK01. Next base: position 24,892 of record JAGQVX010000038.1, on the reverse strand, counting down.
TCAATAAAAGGCGTCAAATAAGCTACCGCCTTTTTCATAACACGGGCGCTTTTTACCACCTGGGGTAAAAACATTTTTCCCGATCCAAACAGATCTCCAACCACATTCATGGCATCCATCAATGGTCCCTCAATCACCTGTAAAGGATGATCAAATTCCCCTCGTATCGCTTCGGTGTCTTCTTCAATGTATTCCACAATTCCTTTCACCAGGGCATGACGGATACGTTCTTCAACCGGCCATGAACGCCACTCTTCAATTTTTTCTATAGCTGTATCACTCCGGAATTGTTCAGCATGCTCGAGCAGCCGCTCAGTGGCGTCTGACTTTCTGTTGAGTAACACATCCTCAACTAGCTCCAGTAATGTCGGATTGACTTCATCGTACACTTCAAGCAATGTGGGATTCACAATGCCCATATCCATTCCGGCTTGAATGCCATGGTAGAGAAAAGCAGCATGCATCGCTTCCCGCACTGAGGTATTCCCTCGAAATGAAAAGGATACATTGCTTACCCCACCACTTACCAGACTTCCGGGAAGATGCTGCTTGATCCAACGTGTGGCATTAAAATAATCCAGGGCGTTGGTCTTGTGCTCTTCCATGCCCGTAGCGACAGGGAAAATATTTGGATCGAAAATGATATCGTTACTTGGGAAATCCAGTTGATGGGTCAATAAAGTGTATGCACGCTGGCAAATGGAAATGCGCCGCTCATAAGTGTCGGCTTGTCCCTCTTCGTCGAACGCCATAACCACTACCGCAGCGCCAAACATTCTTATCATTCGCGCTTGTCGCAAAAACTCTTGTTCTCCTTCTTTTAAACTGATGGAATTTACCACGGCTTTCCCTTGGACTACTTTCAATCCTGCTTCAAGAACGTCCCATTTGGAAGAGTCAATCATAATGGGAATACGGGCAATATCGGGTTCCGAGGCAATGAGGTTTAAAAAAGCGACCATGGCCTCCTTGGCGTCAATCAATCCGTCATCCATATTGACATCCAGGATCTGCGCACCTCCCTCAACTTGCTCACGGGCAATGGAAAGAGCCTCTTCAAACTGACCATCTTTGATCAATCGCAGAAATCGGCGCGATCCGGCAACATTAGTGCGTTCTCCTACATTTACGAAATTGGAGTCTTCCGTAACGATCAGTGGCTCCAAGCCGGATAACTGCAGCTTTATTCGGGTATCAGACATGAGGTTCGTTAGCGTTTGGTTCCAATTGACGAGGGGAGTAATGTTGAGCTACTTCAGCGATAGCCTTAATATGTTCGGGTGTCGTACCACAACAACCTCCAATAATATTGACCAGCCCACGTTTCATATAGGTCTCAATCTGTGAAGCCATGCTCTCGGGAGTTTCGTCATAGCCGCCCATCTCATTGGGCAATCCCGCATTGGGATGTGCACTAACCGCGAATGGGGCGTGTTCAGACAGAACATCCAGGTATGGCGTCAGTGGTTCGGCTCCAAGGGCACAGTTCAGACCAATAGACAGCAAAGGGACGTGCGAAACCGAGATGAGGAAAGCCTGAGCCGTCTGACCCGATAAGGTTCTTCCCGAAGCGTCGGTTATCGTTCCCGAAACCATGACAGGCACCTGAATTCCACGCTCCTCTGCCATTTGCTGAATAGCAAACAATGCAGCTTTTGCATTGAGCGTGTCAAATACCGTTTCTACGAGCAATATATCTGCGCCTCCGTCCAAAAGTCCTCTGACTTGTTCTCGATAGGCTTCAACAAGATCGTCAAAACGAACCGCCCGAAAACCGGGCCTGTCCACATCGGGTGAGATGGAAGCTGTCCGATTGGTAGGTCCGATGCTGCCGGCTACAAATCGAGGCTTTGCGCTAGTGCTATATTCCCTACAAGCCTCAGCAGCAAGTCGGGCACCTTCGTAGTTTAACTCGTAAACCAAATGCTCCAATCCATAATCGGCTTGAGCAATGCTGGTGCTGCTGAATGTGTTCGTTTCAATGATATCCGCACCGGCTTCAAGATACGACTTATGGATGTCAAGGATAATGTCGGGTCGTGTAAGCGTTAGCAGGTCATTGTTTCCTGCCAATGGATGGGGATGATCTTGTAGAGCTGCATTTCGGAAATCGTCTTCTTGCAATCGATGCCTCTGTATCATGGTTCCCATGGCACCATCCAGAATCAAAATGCGCTGTTGTATGAGTTCTTGTATCGTGTTCATTTGAACTTATTTTGCGCTACAAGAATCGGCGAAAGGAGCTGTTGCATCTCATCTTTCCTGCTCATGGAGCAGTGTAGGAATTAGCACCCGGCTGGCCCGGGTTGCTAAGACATCATAGGGCCTAATCCCTCCGTCTTTCTTGATAAGCGGGACAAAGGTAATCAGAAAATAGATTCTCAACCAGAATTAATTCACAATGTGAATTTTCATCCGTTGTATCCTGCGAAAGTTTATACTTTTGCATCTCAAAACAGACGAATCATGTCATACCTCTTTACCTCAGAATCGGTGTCTGAAGGACATCCCGACAAAGTAGCCGATCAAATCTCGGATGCACTGATTGATCACTTTCTGGCATTTGATGCCGATTCCAAAGTGGCATGTGAGACACTCGTTACCACGGGTCAGGTTGTGCTTGCGGGTGAGGTGAAGTCAAAGACATATTTGGACGTTCAGCAAATCGCGCGAGAAACCATCAATAAAATTGGATATACCAAAGGCGAGTATATGTTTGATGGCAATTCGTGCGGAGTGTTGTCTGCTATCCATGAACAGTCTCCGGATATCAATCAAGGAGTAGAGCGGGCAAAACGTGAAGATCAGGGCGCAGGAGACCAGGGTATGATGTTTGGCTATGCATGTTCGGAAACCGACAATTACATGCCACTCCCTTTGGAGATGTCACACCGCATTCTGCTTGAGTTGGCTGCCATCCGAAAGGAAGGCAAGAAAATGAAATACCTCCGTCCGGATTCTAAGTCTCAGGTGACGATCGAATACAACGACGACAATACTCCGAAGAGGATTGAAGCCATTGTGGTGAGCACGCAACACGATGATTTTGATACCGAAAAGAACATGCTCGTTCAAATCCGCAAGGATGTTCAGGATATCGTGTTGCCGCGAGTGGCGAAGGCTTTCCCTAAGCACATCGCATCACTTTTCAAAGGAAAGTTCAAACTGCACGTGAATCCTACTGGAATCTTTGTGATCGGCGGTCCTCATGGAGACACCGGATTGACAGGAAGGAAGATCATCGTAGATACCTATGGTGGCAAAGGAGCACACGGTGGTGGCGCGTTCTCCGGAAAAGACCCCAGTAAAGTGGATCGATCAGCGGCTTATGCTACACGCCATATTGCTAAAAATATGGTAGCTGCCGGATTGTGTTCCGAGGTGCTGGTTCAGGTGGCATACGCCATTGGTGTAGCGCAACCCGTAGGTTTGTATGTTAATACCTATGGAACGTCAAAAGTGGATCTTACCGATGGTGAAATCGCGGAAACAATCAACGCTATCTTCGATATGCGCCCTTACGCTATCGAAACCCGTTTCAAATTGCGTACTCCAATTTACCAGGAAACCGCTGCATACGGACATATGGGCCGCACATGTGAGAAGGTAACCAAGTCCTTCAAAGATGGATCTGGAAAGGTGAAAAAGGTGAACGTGAAGTTGTTTCCCTGGGAGGAATTGAACTACGTGAGTAAGATCAAGAAGGCTTTTAAATTGGCCTAGTTTCAGCCATAAAGGCAAATGACTAATCTGCCCACTACTTAGTAAACAATTCCGACGTAAGAGAGAAAGTGAAGGAGGTCTGCAGTGTCTACAGACTCGTCCCCATTGAAATCAATGGCACCATCCTGAATGCTGTATTTGGATAGGCAAATCAGCAAGTCCATGGTATTGATTACGTGATCCAGATTGAGGTCTTCGTCGTACCAGCAACTTCCATCGTCTAGGTTTGAAGTAGCATCATAGTTCTCTGCTAATACATCAGTACACCCCATACAACTCTCAAATTCACATGCACCCGGATGTGTGGCTTCCGCATCGTAATTGCACGCCATCGTATTCATACAGCCCAGACATGAAGCGAAGTCGCAAGATCCATCATCAAGGGTGGCCGAAGCTATATAGTTGCAGGCCCCGCCATCTGTACATCCGTAGCACGAATAGTCGCAAGAGTCGTCGGCGTGCGTAGCTTCACTATCGTAATTGCATGCAAGGGGATCTAAACATCCCGGTTGATAGGTATCAAGTATTGCCTGGACATTCTCAACGGTCGGAGGGATCACGAAAAAAGCCAGACTGTCCGGACGGACAACGTAAAATGCTGGTGTGAACTGGGTGTTCCAGTCTTCAATAAAACCTGGAGTATCATTGATAATGGGGTATTCAATCACCGAAGCCCAATCACCTGCCACACCCCATGGATGTTGAAGGTCATCAGAGGTGTTTTCAGCAATCTCAAGTGCTAGAAATACCATGCTGCCGTCTCCATTCGGGCCAAATTCTTCGTAGCAGGCAGTTACATTGGGCACCTGATTCCAACAGGGATTGCACCATACAGCAAAGCAATCCAGAAAGACAAAATTTCCCTCAGCTACGTATTCATAGAGCTCATGGTCATTTCCATCAATATCAGTGTAGAAGAAATTGGGTGCAAGTGTTGAATCAGGCAATTGAGCCAAATTCATCATTGGTAGCAAAATCAATATACTGGCAATATACTGTGCCTTATTCAGAAGCCCATTGACCATATGTTCCCAAGAATAGTAGCAAATCTGTTCCATTGGAGATCCCATCAGTGTTGAAATCGGCAACCTGGTTGATCGTGCCATGATAATGTAAATATAGCAATAGATCATAAGCGTTGATGATTCCATCGCTATTGAGGTCGGTTGTTACATAGCAACTACCGTCATTGTAAATCGCGTCGGGATTGTAATTGGTTGCTGAAGGAATCATACAACCGTAGCACGAATAATCGCATTCGTCTGATACGGTAGCCTCCGGATCAAAATCACAGGCTTCCGTGTCCATGCAACCGGCGCATGTTTCGTATTCGCAATTCATACCATCATTTACTGCCTCCGGATTGTAATTGCAAGCGCCCGGATCAAGGCAATCTGCGCAAGACGCATACTCACAAGTGCCATCATCCAGAATTGCCGCTGGAGCATAGTTGCACGCAAGACTGTTGGTACATCCCGAACAGGACAAGAACTCACATGAACCGTCATCCTCCGTTGCGTTTGAATTGTAATTACAAGCGGTTAAATCCGTACATCCGGGAACGTAAGTAGCATATATCGCTGCCAGGTTTTCAGGTGTTGGAGGGATCTCGAAATAGGAAATGCCATCGGGCCTGATCAGGAAGAATGCGGGTTGAAAGAATACACTGTACAACGACGTAAAATCCTGGGTGTCGTTAATAATCGGATAGTCAAAGGCATTCAACCAGTCATACGATTCATCTGATGTAGGATGCTGCATGTCGTCCATGGTGTCAGGATCAATTTCCAGAGCCAGGAAAACGGTGCTATTGTCACCTTCCGGACCATAAGCGGCGTAGCTCGCTTCGACATTGGCGATTTGTCCCACGCAAGTCGTACACCAAACAGCGAAAACATCCAGAAAAACCCATTTGCCTTGTGCGAGATATTCACTCAATGTGTGAGAATTACCTTCAATGTCCACATAGGTGAAGTCGGGAGCAACACTTCCATCAGATAGCTGTCCATGGGAGTGGTGAATTGACAGGAGTATCAGAAGTACTCCGAGCAATTTTCTAATCATAAGTGTAGTTTTCCGAAATTGCAGCCAAACTGCTAATCAATGTCTAAAGATACACTATTCCGGAGAATTCATTTTCTGTGTGCTTTTTCCGTGGCCTTGTTCACCCTTAACTTCGCAATGGCTCAAACGGATGGAGTAGAAGATAGGCCAATCAAACTCCGTGGACCTGAGGTAGGGGGAGTGGCCCCGGATGGGATGAAAGATTTCAACGAGGTACCTCATCCATTTATATGTGTGGGTCCCAACGAACAGCCACGGGAAATGAATCCCGGTGGCAAGGCGATTCCTTCTCACTCGGCCAACAGAGGCAACGGCACGGGACGCATCAACTGCGTAGTTGTCAATCCGAATGATCAAAAGAACGTTTTCGCCTGCTCCCCAACGGGTGGCCTGTTCGTTACCTACAATGAGGGACTGTCGTGGAGAAACGGAGGAACCGACAAACTGCCTGTTTCTGGCTGCGCAGGGGTGACGATTAACCCCGAAAATCCCAATCAATGGATTATTGCTACGGGCGACAGCGATGATCGATTTATGTATTCAGATGGTGTTTGGCGAACTTCGGATGCGGGTAAAACATGGGTCAACATCAATGGTAAGAATCCCGAGAAAACTTTCCCGGTCTCTGAAATAGGGTGGGAGTGGACGCTTGTGGGCGATATTGTAGCTCATCCGTGCAACTTCAATCGCATTTTTGTGGCGTCCAACAAGGGACTGTTTGCTACCAATAATGCCCTCGAAGAAGATGGAAAAAAGGTGCGTTGGACTAAAATGGCCGATTCCTTTTTCTACGATATCGAAATCTATCCTTGGGATGAGTCCGTCATATTCGCCGCAGGCGAAGAGTTTAAAATGAGTTCTGACTGTGGCCTTACCTGGAAGTCTTTGCCCATTCCGGATTATCCCAATGCAGACAAATTTCCCTTCTTGCGCATGGAACTGGAGTTTAACAACGACCAGCCCGATTATATCTATGCAGCAGTGACCTGCGCTGATAAACATGGCACAGCTTCTATGGGTGAAGCAACGCTCCAGCGGTTTCACATTCCAACGGGCAAGTGGGAAGAGATTCGTTCCCTCCGCACCGGAATGAACAATATGATTCCTACAAGGGGGAGAGCTTTCGATATCAATCCTAAAGATTCCATGATGATCGTTGTCGGAAATGTTCAACCCGTTTATCGAAGCGTCGATGGTGGTCAATCTTTCGAGAAAATAGAACGCGGTCAAATGCATGACGATATCCACCACCTTGTTTTTGCTCCTGACGGAAAAACACTTTGGGCTACCCATGATGGGGGAGTATCTATAAGTTTCGATGCCGGACTCACCTTCCAGCCTCGTGATAAAGGAATCGGTGCTGCAAATGTATTTGGAGTGGCTGTGGCACAATCGGAAAAGATGCAGGTGCTCTACGGTGGTTATGATACGGGTGGAAACTTGCTTCGTGATAGCACATGGTATCATGTATCATGGGGTGATGGATTTCAGACCATTATTGATCATAGCGACCCGGCCGTGATGTTTGCGACCAAACAAGGGGGACATATCAACCGCACCACGGATGGTGGAGATAACTGGAATGATGCCGTGTACTCCGGTGCCAACAAAGCGGAGTGGCATACATGGATTCGCATGAATACCCAATACTCCAATGTGATCTATCTTGCCGGACAACAAGTGGTTCGGTCAACAAGTATTGGCGAGGATTGGGAAACCATCTTCGATGTGCGCGACCACGATGGTCTGTTTACAGCATATAAACTCTTCCTTTCTGAAACAAATCCGGATGTCATGTATATCTACTGCCTCGGCGAAGAAAAACATCATCCTGTACTTTTTCGAACCAACCGACTCAATGAAGAATCCGTACTTCGTATTACCTGGGAGCGCGTAGAGCTTCCTTCTGATGGTTGGATTTCAGGAATCGCTATAGATCCCGACGATTGGGAAAAATGCTGGGTTGCCTACCAGCGACATGAACCCGAAGGAAAGGTCTTTCGCTACACCGGCGAAAAATGGATCGATATCGGAAAAGACCTGGGATATGCCGTAGTCGAGTGTATTGCGCTAGACAAGAACAGTGAAGAACGTATATATCTGGGATCAAACTATGGGGTTTTCACACGCGATCGCTACGGTAAAGAATGGACTAACCTCACCGGAATGCCGGGCGTTTGGATGAAATCAATGGCCATAAACTATGTCACCAATCAATTGATCATCGGAACACACGGGCGCGGTGTTTGGGCATGCGACCTGCTTGAGTGATCATTTGTTGTATAACACTTCAATATCCAAACTCCCGGAGGGCACGCTTATGGTTTCTACCGGAGTTGCGTTATCAATTTGAAATTGAGTCACTTCGCCACTTCCGAGAACCCAAAGTTCGTTGTTCACTTCGTCGTAAGCGAGTGCCTTTCCGGCAACAGGAAACAAGGTCAAATTGGCCAACGAACCATTGTCGGCTTTCACAACCCGGGTCTCCGTAGAAGTCGTAATAGCATAGCGCTGTCCTTCATCGGCCGTTAAACCCGCAGGAATAATCTCCTCCACATTGCCAGTGACGGAAAGTTCAGTCCAGGAGGTGAGCGATTGATCATCAGGGTGGTAGGTAGCATATCGGTATGAAGTACCGTCCTTCCCAAACAAGTCAATACCACTAGTGCCTATATGCATTGCCACCAGGGGATAGGGGATGGAAACGGATAGCTGAAAAGTGCCGCTACCACGGTAATACTGCCCAAGGAAAACATTGTCACCATTGAAGCTTCGCTCTTCTGCCAACAGCAGATTTCCATCCGTAGCAAGATGATAAGGGACTTTGTTTTGCTGAGTGTTGAGGATTTGATTGAGGTTTCCGCCGGTGCTGTATATTTCCACTCGGTTATCTCGTGTCACCGCATAGTACAACCGATCATTCTCTGCGTAGAAAAAGTCGTGATAATAGGAGGCGTTCTGATTGTTTATGGTGGCGTTGGTGGCCGTAATCTCCAGTTGTGGCGGATTTAAAAACATAGTTCCACTCACAATGTCTCCGCAAAGGGCTACTTCCCCATTGTAACTATTGGTGGCCGCCTTTGAAAAATCGGTCCCAATGGTGGCGATCCACAATGCACTTCCATCTTCCAGTCGGTGAATATCCACCTGGTTTTGTGCCGACATGCTGAAAACAAATACATCTTCCACTTCCCTGGGTACTTCAGCAAGTTGTATCTCCCGGTAAGCCACGTGCTCATTGGTGCCGTCATACGCACGCACTCTTACATAATACGTTCCCGTGGGGGTGTGAATGTTATCGAGCAACACTCCTGCATTCACGGATGCTTGCTGTTGACCATCGAAAAATTGATTGGATGTGCTGCCATGGATGACGTTGGAGGCAGTAACAATATCAACTTTCACCCATTCTATGCCTTCTTCATCCTGCGCTGTAGCAATCACATCAACTGTTTCCAGTACCTGATGCCAACTGCCTGCGGCGGGCGATTGAATGACGATGGATGGAGGTGATTCATCCACATTTTTTCTACATCCTGCAAGCAACGCAAAGCACAAAGAAATCACTATCCACGCATACCTTTTTGCCATGTTTCGAAGTTATGAATTATTGTAAGGCATTCGCCAAATAGGGTATTGCCGACCTCCGGTCTTCGCGTGAATAGGGATAATTCAACAATTGTCAAAACAAATAATATCCACAAAACGGGGTGTTTTACTAAAATTCAAATTGTTACTTACTTATTCCGATTTCATCCCGATGAACGCAGGAACTGACCTATCTTTGAAGTCCGCTTTTTTGAAACCATGAGTGAATTGACCCATACCATATCCCGAAGGGAAAACAAACCTGCTCCTCGCTTGTTGGGTGAGCAAGCGCTTGAAATCGGGAAACTTCCTCCGCAGGCGGTTGACCTGGAAGAGGCTGTATTGGGTGCAATGATGTTGGAACAAGCAGCTGTCAACTCGGCAATTGATATCCTCCGACCGGATAGCTTCTACAAAGAATCGCATCAGCGTATCTTTAGAGTTATCGCCAAACTGTTCGAAAAAGGGGAACCAATCGATATTCTTACAGTTACCCAAGAGCTGAAAAACTCGGGTGATCTTGAGTTCGTCGGCGGACCTTACTACATTGCCCAGCTCACCAACAGGGTTGCGTCTACCGCCAATGTCGAGTACCATGCGCGTATTGTGGCGCAGAAGTACATTCAACGCGAATTGATCCGTATCTCCGGAAACATCATCAAGGAATCGTTTGAAGATACTACCGATGTATTCGACTTGCTCGATTATGCAGAGAATGAACTGTTCCAGGTAGCCGAAGGAAACATTCGGAAGAACTACGACTCCATGAACAACATCATGCGTGAAACGATCAAGAATATCGAAAACGCACGAAAAAATACCGATGGTGTTAGTGGTGTGCCTTCCGGATTCTCCGATCTCGATCGCGTTACTTCAGGATGGCAGCCTTCCGATATGATCGTATTGGCGGCTCGTCCGGGTATGGGTAAAACGGCATTTGTTCTGTCTATGGCCCGAAATATGGCCGTTGATTTCAATGTTCCTGTGGCATTGTTCTCTCTGGAGATGGCCTCAGTGCAGTTGGTTCAACGTTTGGTAGCAAGTGAATCAGAAATTTCAGCGGAAAAACTCCGTAAAGGAGACCTGGCCGACCATGAGTATCAGCAGTTGCACGCGCGTATCGGAAAACTCTCCGAAGCACCTATTTTCATTGATGACACTCCGGGTCTGTCCATTTTCGAATTGAGGGCCAAGTGCCGCCGATTGAAGTCTCAGCACGGCATTCAGATGGTGATTATCGATTACCTCCAGTTGATGACCGCCGGCGGTGAGAACAAAGGGAATCGTGAACAGGAAATTTCATCAATTTCGCGATCGATCAAAGGAATTGCCAAGGAATTGGATGTACCCATTATCGCCCTTTCGCAGCTTTCAAGATCGGTGGAAACCCGTGGGGGCGACAAGCGACCATTGCTGTCCGATCTTCGTGAATCAGGCGCGATTGAGCAGGATGCGGATATCGTGTGCTTCATCTACCGTCCGGAATATTATGGAATGGATGAAGACTCCGAAGGCAATCCAACAGCAGGTATGGGAGAGCTCATTATCGCAAAGCACAGAAATGGTGCCTTGGAAAATGTTAAGCTCCGATTCATCGGCCGGCTCGCCAAATTCGCCAATTACGATGCGTTTGACCCGGGAGATACCTACGGGAAATCAATGCAGCCCAATAGCGACTTCCTCCAGAGTCCACCTACAATCACCGTTTCTTCGCGCATGAATACAATGGAAGACGATGATGGCCACCCGGCACCTATCGATGACGATGATCCACCATTCTGATTTCACATCTTTTACAAGCTTCTTCCCGCAGCTCCGGTACAACTTTTGTAACTTTATTCCGTTCAATTGAACGCAGAAGAGCTTATCATTTATGCGCAAACTAATTTTCACTGCAGTCCTCCTGCTTACCGCGTTTACCATCCAGGCGTCAAAGATCCTGATCCCTATGGACGACGGTCAAAGCAATCACCTCAAAGCCTATGGAATAGCCTTTTGGGTGCTGCAAAATGAAATCGAAATTGAATGGCTCCTCAATTATCGGGGTGGGAGCTTTATGATCTCCAACTACGCCGAAATCACCAACGAATGCACCATCCGCGGTGTGAGTTTTCAGGTTATTGCCGACGTGCAGGCACAATCCATCTACAGTGAAATAGCCGACCCGGAAGTGAATATGGAACGGGTTAAACTCGAAGTAGCTCCCAAAGTTGCTGTTTACAGTCCAAAGACAAAACTTCCCTGGGATGACGCCGTGACCCTGGCGCTTACCTATGCGGAAATTCCCTATACCGTAGTTTACGACGAAGAGGTAGTGAGAGGAGAACTTCCAAAATACGATTGGCTTCACCTTCACCATGAAGACTTCACCGGTCAGTACGGTAAATTCTACCGCGCCTTTCGTGGTGCCGATTGGTATCAGGAGGAAGTGAGGTCTCAGACAGCTATGGCCCATTCCATGGGATTTCAGAAAGTGTCGGAAATGAAACGAGATGTCGTTCTGGAAATCCGCAACTTCGTTTTAGGCGGTGGATTTCTGTTTACCATGTGTTCCGGAACCGACTCGTTCGACATCGCCCTCGCGGCGCAAAATGTGGATATCTGTGAAAGTATGTTTGATGATGATCCCGCCGATCCCAAGGCTCAAGACAAGCTGGATTTCGAACAAACCTTTGCCTTCAAGAACTTCGCCCTCGAAATGGATCCCATGGTTTATGAGTTTTCCAATATCGATGGAACCGATGACCATGGGAAAATAGGCGAACTTCAGGACTTTTTTACCCTTTTTGAATTCTCAGCGAAGTGGGATATCATGCCAACCATGCTCACTCAAAATCATGAGCAGGTGATCAAAGGGTTTATGGGACAAACCACCAGCTTCCGATCGAAATACATCAAGTCAGATGTTACCATAATGGGGGAGAACAAAAACCTCAAAACAGCCAAGTATATTCATGGAACGCTTGGACAAGGTCAGTGGACCTTCTATGGCGGGCACGATCCCGAAGATTACCGCCATCGGGTGAGTGATCCTCCAACTGATTTGAATCTACATCCCAATTCTCCGGGTTATCGCTTGATCCTAAACAACATTCTTTTTCCGGCGGCGAAGAAGAAGAAGCAAAAGACCTAAGGTTTCCTCCAACGGTAAAGATACATGTAAGGTATCCGATCACCGTGCGATTGAAACCTCCATTTTCCGGGTTGAAACTCCTCCATGTTCGGAAAGCAATTGTAATTGGAGTAATCGTATTCGCGAAAAACCTCAAGTACCAATCCTTTGGATAGCAAGGCAGATACTAAATCCGACAAGGGGTGATTCCACGAATGACTCTGCAGCTCTATAGGTGCGGAGGTATCGGCATACGTGCCCGATTCAACTTCCTCAATAGTTTCCCGGTTCCAATAAGGGTAGTGAAATTGCTCAAATTGACTATCGAGCATCCAAAGGAAGGGGTGGAAATCAATGATGACAAATCGTCCACCTGACACCAGACTGTCAGCTACGACATCTGCCCATGGGTCCAGGTTGGGAAGCCAGCCAATCGTCCCGTACGAGGTGAAGACTACGTCAAACTGTTCCCGTACATGATCCCGGGTATCCAACACATTGCAACACTCAAACCGCGATTCCAGCCCGAGCCGATCACTAAGTTTACGCGCAAGTTTAATGGCCTCCTCGCTCAGATCGACTCCGGTGACTTGAGCCCCACGACGAGCCCAACTTAACGTGTCTTGTCCGAAATGGCACTGCAAATGAAGGAGTCGTTTGCCCGAAATGGCACCTACAGCTTCGATCTCTTCTTCATGCAGCGTGCATTGACCGTTCAAAAAGGCATCGTTGTCATAAAATTCCGATTGCTCATGAAAGGGCGTTTTGGCGTCCCATAGGGTTTTGTTGAGCTCGAAGGACTTCGTGTAGTTTACTGGTTGTTGTTTTCCCATTGCAAGGTGATATGGAGCAGGCTGTCGCCCTGATGAATTTCGTTGACCACGTTCATGCCATCAACCACATAACCGAAAATGGTGTAGCGTCCCTCTAGGTGAGGTGTTGGACTATGCGTGATGAACCACTGGCAGCTTTCGGTGTCCTTTCCTGCCGATGCCATACCGAGCGCACCGGTGCGATATTCATGAACGTCAAACTCGGAACGAATCGAATAAGGGACACTTCCAAAACCGTCCCCACGTGGACAACCGGTTTGGATGACAAAGTTGGGTACTACCCGGTGAAAAGCCTTTCCGTTATAATACCCTTGTTGAATGAGGTCTACGAAATTGGAAACACTAGCCGGGGCATCATCCACAGTGAGTTCAACAGTAACGTCTCCCGCGGAAGTGGAAATCACCACCTGTGCATTCGATGGAATGGATCTCACCAAATCCCAGTTGATAGGATGATTCCATTCAGGAGAGGGTGCCGTCCATTGCTTGTCGCGAAGCACGCTCAGGGTGTGGTCGATTTCATAGTAAGTCTCTATGTCTTGCGGCAATTGCAGTTGATCTTTCGCGACTTCCATAAAAGTCAGATCGGCATTGCGATACCGTTCGGGAAACTGTCGCATGTGGATCGCCAGCAAGGCCATAATGGTTATATCCTGTGTTTCAAATCCATTCCGGATGATCTCCAGAAATGCAGTACCATCGGGAGCTTCACCGGATTCCTCCAATCGGATCAAGCCCTCACAGGCAGCAGTACTTTCAATGCGCGCAACCGATGGATTGGTCATAGTTGCAATCAGCAATGAATCGGATTTTTCATTTTGTGCAAGCATGCCTATCCAGGCGGCTCGCACATAGGGATCTTCAAGTTGGCTCAGGTGATTGTACAGTTGATCATAATGAGCATCAATGAAGTGTGGCAAATGCTGCAGCATGGCTGCTTCAACCACAGGATCCTGTGGGACGGGCAACTGCGCCACAAAGCTGCTGTCGGTTAAATATTGCACTGCTGTAAGTGCAACTTCCCGATTGGTATGGTACACCAGTGGAGCCAATACAGAATCCTTATAGTGTTCTTGTCGCGAGTAGGACCGAAGAGCAGTTACCAAAAGGTTAATGTCGTTTTCTGGATTGTTTAGCAGGTCTTCCAGCCGTGTTCGGGCATTGGATCCCTGTACACGCGCCAGCGCCCCTGTTGCCGCAATTTGTAAATCGATGGCAGATGCCTGAGAGAGTTCGATAAGTTGGTCTTCAAATTCAGGAAACAGATTGGCCCGATTTCGCAGCAAACTGTGACAAGCGCGAAGCTGATCATCTACTCGTCCGCAGGCGAGTTGGTCGTGGACCAAAGCACTATCCGACCGGTTTAACATTTGCCGAATGGCTACTTTATATAAATAATAGGCAACACCCGAAGTGTTTGAAATTGAACTTACTTCATTCCTCACAGTACTAAACTGAGCCTCACTTACACACGCACCCAGCGCTTCCCAATAAATAGAACTGTGGTGAGAATCCGCTTCCCTTTTGGCGGATGCCAGCAATGAAAACGCCGACTCCTCCGAACCAATCTGTCCCAGGGCGTAGGCAGCCGCTTGAGAAACTGCAGGAATGCTGTCTTCAAGCACGTGACACAAAGGATCAATTGCAGCGGTGTCCATCACACTCGCGAAGGCTAGCGCAGCGAATTGACGATAATGCGCATTGGCCGACTCGAGGTAAGCGAGGAGTGAATCCGTTTGCCGGTGATCTTTCCATTCATAAAGCTTAACCATGTTGGGGTCGTCAAATTTGTGCGGATTGGGGGTCTGAACAGACTTGTCAGATTGCGAAGTGCAACCGACGAGCAGCAATGTCAATATGCTGAAGATCCATGTGTTTTTCATGTCGACAATTTAGGTATCATGTCCAAAACCTCCGCATTCGGATAAAGACGAAATAAATATGGCGCCGGGTAATGGCGTTCAATGGCTGTCATTGAATCAAAGTTGGATCGCAGGAATGAAGGAAAAAGGAATTCCAATTCAGTCGGCAATCTAGGGTTATAGTTGAGCCAACTTCAGCTCAATGCTCTTTTTGTTGCGTTCTTTTTGCTGACCGAAACGCGCTTCTCCTGCGTTAGTGTAGAACCGATGTGTATTGAAAAATGTGAGGTTCAAGCGATACCATTCTTCATCGGAAAGCTGGCGTTTTTGAGTGATTTCCCACTCATCCCTCAGGCGATTGGCGCGGGGATAATAGTCTTCTACTCCCAGATAATGTAAATCGGCATCACGTATAATTTGCTCTGCCAGGTTTTGAGGTTCCGCATGGATGTTGGTGGCCAGAATAATAGCAGAAACACTCTCGATATCAACAGCGCTACAGGCGTTGCGTTCCAGAAATTCTTTGGCCAGGCGCGCACTTTCCATTTCATGGCGTTCCATATCGTCATATCCGGTGTCGTGAAACCAGGCGGCGATAGCAAGCAGCTCTGTAGTATGGTCATCACAACCCAAATCTTGCGCAAGAAGACGCGTAACCCCCACGACTCCTCGTGTGTGGTCAAGGTTGTGATAGTGAAATCCGGAATCCGCAAGGCGCTGGATGACAGCGGTTGCTTCAATCTCTGCGAGCGTTATTAAAGAGGTTTGAATCAATCGGAATAGGTACAAAAAAACACCACTCAGTGGCGTGCAATTGGAAACAATATTAATAATAAATACTGTAAAGCTCAGGCATTCGCCAAATGAATTTCAGGTACTTTTCAAGAGTAGTAAGCAGGGGAGAATCGAAGGGGTTGAAGAGAAAAGGGACACTTAGTCCTCGGCAGTGTTTTCCACCTTAATTTCTAATATGAAATAGGCCAAGTGATCATCCAATAAATGCAACTGATACCCCAATGGGTTCCTGGACTTCTTGGCAATGGTCAGAAAGCCAAGTCCTGCCCCTCCCTTGTAACTGAATTTCTCATTGGACAAGGTTTCGATGTACTCTTTCTGAAGTTCCTGACGCTTGAGTTTGTTCAGCTCAGTAAGGTTGTATTCTAACAATCCCAAATCTTCGGCCAGGATCAAATTCCCGGTAATGATGAGAAATGCGTTTGCTTCCTTAACCAGGGCTAGAAACGGATGATGTTCTCCATGCTGATCTGTGGCGCTGTGAATCGAAACATTCTGAATAGCCTCGATCATAATGCTGCACAGTCGCTTGACAATCCGACGTTTGGCACCTTCTTCGAGGGCGACTGCCTCGGCTACTTTGATAAGGTGTTCGGTTTTAACGTCGTTGAATTCCCCAAATTGAGCCAACAGCAGCTTCTTTCCCGAATCCGGGGCAAAAACCTCGCTCAGCACTTCAAAGCAGTGCGCACGTATGTGTTGGATCCTCGCGTCTGAAACGGTGGACATGAATTTGGGTTTACTTGATCAACTTGCAAATTTAGAAAAATAAGCGACTAATCCTTATTTTTCATCGACGAATGATCGGAAATGATGTTTTTCGTTTCTGTTCGTCGGTGTCAAATATAACGGGTTAACCCAAATTCTGACGAGGTGAATTGCTCGACTTTTGAACATGTGTTTCGGGAAAAAGCAAGCGCGCACAATCCCCGTTGGGATGTGCGCGCCAAAGATGTTAAGTGCTGTTTCCGATCGTTGGTAAACCGGTCTGTGGACGTACAAATCCGGTTTAGCCAATGATCGTCTTGAACACCCAACGGCAGATTAGCACAATCTGCGGAAAGAAGACTGTGGAATAATGAATTGCCCTTCAGGAGTCTGAATCATGTCGTAGAATTCTCTACAGAAGTAATTCACAGACCGGGTGAAAGGGCGGTTGTTTAGGTAACAGTCCCAAACCTCGAGGGCGACCTTTTTGGCAACATTCCAGGCGTACGCATTGTAGCCTGTTGGTCGTGGGAATGAGTCGATATGTTTCTTTGCGTCAGCTAGCGTGTTCATGGTGTTTGTTTTTAATCACATAGCGAAATTCTATTCGGACTTCGTAACGTATTTACGTGGTGAAATTTTTTGTTCAAGAAGCTCGTTGTTCGGAGTAGAAAACGGATAAATCGGCCTCGGTTAAGGCGCATCCCAAAGGCTTGCAGTTGAGGTAGCTCCAGCGGTTATGGCTCGGTGCCGAGGCATTGATCCAGTTGCGGATCTCGATTGCTCCTTCTTGCGGAAATGACGCAAGCAGCTGTTCTTCAAAATGTGTTCGGACCACAGGGTGATAATACCGACACAATTTGCCCTGTCGATTCTGAACCAAATGAAGTCCTATCGTGGGGCGGTTGGGTAAGAAGGAAATTCCTTCCAGAAAATAGTTTGATTTCATTGCCATTTGCATTTGTGATGCAAGTAGCATTCCACACAACTCAACCTATTTACGTATTAAGAAAAATTAACCCCAATTGAGGCGAGAGATTGTGCATTGGCGAGGATGGCCGCAGTATGACTTGGCGATTAGTTGGCCGCGAAAGAGGAGTTTTCCTCGCCCACGTCACGAAGCACAGGAATGGGTCAAATGGAATAGTTTCCTAGCGCTTCTTCGATTTGGCTACGCAACGTATCCCTAAGGGAATCGGGCTCGAGTACGATTGCGTGTGATCCCAGACTTAAAATGAAACTGGTGAGTTCATAGGTCACGTAAACACTCCATTCTACAATGGAGTATTCGTCATCAACAGGGGAAATGCGCTGGGAGGGATGTAGTGGTTGCGATTGGAGATAGGCGGCCTGCGTATTGGTAATGCGTACTTTGATACGCTCGGGTTCTGCGCTGAGTTGAGTGATTCCAATGGAGTACTTGAAAAAACGATCCGGATCGAAGTCGGAGGGTCGGGTGAACTTGCGATTAGATACACTGAGGTCGGAGATTCTCTCAAGGCCAAAGGTCTGGGTGAATTGTCGTTCCGGATTATAAGCAATGAGGTACCATCGATTACGGTATTCTTTCAAGAGCAAGGGGTGAACCTTATACACCTGAGATTGACCCGAGGTGAATTTGGTATAGGAGAATTCAATTTCACGCTGAGCTTCAATAGCTCCGCACAATTCTTGCAGCAGCCCCTGGTCAAATGCAGATGTAGCGGTTTCAAATTGGATAAAAGGCAACTCCCCTTCGCCGGTCGCCGGACTAATAGCTACCCGGTTGACGATTTTGTCAATTGCGTTTTCATACTGTCTGAAAATGGCTACATCCCTAAACTGATCCAGGGTCTTGGCAGCAAAACGTATGGCCATAAGATCCTCCTCGTTCAGACTAATTTCATTGATGGTGTAGTCTTCTTCTTCGTAGTAATACCCGCGGTTGGCTTTGTTGTAGGCTATGGGAGCATAGTATCCCAACTCGGATTCATTGCGCATGGCCCACAAATCTTTTTCTATGGTCGATGCCGAAATACGCTCACCGGTACTCCCGTACAAGGCTTCTTCGCAAGCTTCGCGAATATCTTCCTTGGAGGGAAAAGGACGTGCCGGATTGGTGAGGCAACGGTCGATGACACGGTAGCGCAATAGCGCATATTTATTGGCTGGCATAGAAGAAAAGGTTATGTTAGCTAGCTGTCGCGAAGATCAAAAATGATCCTGATAAATGAAAAAGGGTTTTTGGAAAATATGGCTTCTCCTTCTGGTGGTTCTCGGACCACTGCTGTATTTCTTGCCTTCCATTCTAAAGTCGGGCCATTATGCTGCTCATGAGGTTGTGCAACGGTCGGAATTGGAGTCGGCGGCTTATCACTATGGTGAGGAAATCCGAAAACATGCCGATGCAATGGGGTTGCCGGCAGAGTATTTTTTAGCGCTGACGGTCCTGGAGTGCAGTGGCAAAAACCCTCCGGGTAGCAGGTTCGAGCCGCATGTGTACGAAAAGCTTAAAGAGGTGCGTTCGGGCGACCGGAGGAAATATGAGAACATCCGACAAGAAACGGTGATTGACGCTTCCGATGAAGCACTGCGAAACCTGGCTACTTCCTGGGGTCCATTTCAACTGATGGGTTACAAGTGTGTTGGGATGGACGTGAATGTTAGTGATATCCGAGGTGATGAAGCGGTCTATTATGGGATGCTGTGGATCAAGGAAGAGTATGGTAAGCTCCTTAGGAAAAAGCGATACAAAGATGCATTCCACTACCACAATACGGGAAGAAAGTATCCTGTCGTGGGTGGTCCGCGAACCCATGACCCACGCTATGTAGAAAAAGGCCTGAGCTACATGAAGTCATTTCAAGTGGATCAACTCAATTCAGGTAGGTAGTTGCTTTGGAAAAGTATATGGACAAGCCAAATGGTTTACGTCCCAAATAAGTTCGGGCAATTGGTCGGGGAGCAAAAAAAAAATCCCGCGCCGGAATCTTCACAGCGCGGGACAACTTAACCAACTAATTTAACCCACTTTGATTTGCCTTACCGGCTCAATCGTAGCTTCTTTGTTCTTAGGTAAAACAATCGACAGTACTCCTTGTTCGTAGCTGGCCGATATGCCCTCCAGGTTGACCGATTCGGGAAGGGTGAACGATCGGCTGAACTGGTGGTATTGAAACTCTTTTCGCGTAAAACGAGGCTGCTTTTCTTCGTTCTCAACCTTTTTCTCCGCACTGATCGTCATCAGGTCGTTTTCCAGGTTAATGGAGAAATCATCTTTCTGCAAGCCCGGTGCCGCGAGGTCGATGATGAAACGATCTTCTTCCTCTTTAATATTCGCAGCCGGAACCTGATGCTTTGCTTCCATCTGATTGAAGAATGAATCTTTTGTAAATACATCGTCAAAAAACATTTTGAACAATGGTGACTGCTGTCGGTATCTTACTAAACTCATGATGTAATCTGTTTTTATTGTTTGACGATCCCTTCCAGTCAATCGATGTGCCAGTGCGTTTTTAGTCCGAACACAGACTCAAATTTGCAGAAAACACGACAAAAAGGCAGTTTTATGTAAAATAAACAGACAAAAAGACAGTCTAGGTTAGAGAATGTACAGCTCCAGGTATTCTGCGAGGTAAGTAAGTAGGGTAGTCGTGAGGAGTGCCGGAATCATATTGAGCACCTTGATCTTCTTCAGCTCAAGAATCGATATACCCAGTCCGATCAGCAATAATCCGCCTACCGCAGTGAGTTCGGTACGCATGGCGGTGCTGAGAAAATCGCTTAGGTATTGTGCCCCATAGGTAAGTCCGCCCTGATAGATGACCAGTGGAATAACGCTGAACAAAACGCCTTTTCCGAATGCGCTCGCCAAGGCGGTAGAGGAAAACAAATCCATAATGGACTTGGTGAGGATGATCTTCCGATCGCCATCCATGCCTTCCTGAAAACAGCCGAGAATGGTCATGGTGCCCACGCAGAAGATCATGAATGCTGTGGTAAATCCCGTCACAAAGCGGTCGTCTCCTTTGCCTTTTTTCTGCAGGCGGGACGCAAGGCGTTCCAATCGCTCTTCCAGTCGCAGCGCTTCACCAATAAAAGCACCACTGATTAATCCGAGAATCATGATCAGCATGTTGCCCGTCTTCAAAGCGCTTTCGATTCCTACAAACAGGGTAAATATGCCCAGACACTGGAATACAATTTTTACAAAGCGATCAGGTAAATTGCTATGCAGCGCCATCCCCGCCAGGCTTCCCGCTCCCACGGTCAATGCATTTATCAGGGTTCCGATCATGATGCAATGATAGCGAATAAGGTGATTGAAACCAGAACTTGTCCTTTGGTAAAGCTCTTAATGGAAAGGCCTATTTTTGCGGCAATCGAAGATCATGAAGTTTAGAATTGAACACCAATGTGAAGGAGCTAGGGCTGGCGTTATCGAAACGGACCGCGGCGAAATTCGCACACCTATATTTATGCCTGTAGGCACGGCAGGCAGCGTGAAGGCTGTTACGCAGCAGGATCTGGAAAATGATATCCGGGCACAAATCATCCTGGGAAATACATACCACCTCTACCTTCGTCCGGGTCTGGATGTCCTGGCAAAGGCGGGAGGGATTCATGGCTTCAACGGCTGGAACCGCCCTGTGCTCACCGATAGCGGAGGGTATCAGGTGTATTCGTTGTCCGACAACCGCAAGATTATCGAAGAAGGGGTGAAGTTTCGATCGCATATAGATGGCTCCCGTCACATGTTTACTCCCGAAAATGTAATGGACATTCAGCGGGTGATTGGAGCTGATATCGTTATGGCATTTGACGAATGTACCCCCTATCCCTGCGAATATGAGTATGCCCGCAAATCCATGGAGATGACACACCGTTGGCTCGATCGCTGTGTGACTCGCTTTGGGGAAACGGAACCGCATTACGGGAAGGAGCAAGTGCTTTTTCCTATTGTCCAGGGGAGCGTGTACGAAGAACTCAGAAAGCAATCGGCCGATTACTGTGCAGAGCGCGCAGAGTTTGGGGTGGCCATTGGTGGGCTTAGTGTGGGGGAGCCTCATGAAGAGATGTATGCGATGACAGAAGTGGTAACCGATCGCCTCCCGGTTGATCGCCCGCGTTACCTGATGGGCGTGGGTACACCGGCCAATATTCTGGAGTGTATTGCACGCGGAGTGGATATGTTTGATTGTGTCATGCCTACGCGCAACGCCCGAAATGGGATGCTGTTTACGAGTCAAGGTACCATCAATATCAAGAATAAAAAGTGGGAAGATGACTTTTCTCCCATCGATGAGCAGGGTACCTCGTTTGTTGATACCTTCTATTCCAAAGCGTATCTGCGTCACCTGATTGTTTCCAATGAAATTCTGGGGTTGCAAATTGCTACACTGCATAACCTTGGGTTTTATTTGTGGCTCGTGGAAGAAGCACGCAAGAAAATTGAAGAAGGAACGTTTACTTCCTGGAAAAATAAAATGGTCGAGATCACCTCACAACGACTCTGACTTTGCTGAAGAAAATTGATTGGTATATCATCAGGAAGTTCATTTCCTCTTTCACCTTTGCTATAGGCGCTTTTGTGATTATTGCTGTGGTGATTGATATTTCCGAAAACATCGATAGCCTTATGGAAAGTGGGGCTACGGTGGCGGAAATTATCATGCAGTATTATCTGCCTTTCTGCGTATTCTTCGGCAACTTGCTCAGTCCGTTCATTATATTCCTGGCCATGATTTGGCTTACCAGCATGATGGCGCAGCGCAGCGAAGTGGTGGCCATTTTGAGTGGAGGGGTTTCTTATACCCGTTTTTTATTTCCTTATGGGGTGATTGCAGTATTCATGACAGCAGTTATCCTGGTAGCCAGTCATTTCCTGGTTCCTTTTTCCAATCGGATCAAATTTGACTTTGAGAGTCAATACACCCGGGGGGCACACCATTACAGTTACAACATTCACCGCGAGTTGGAGAAGAATAAGCTGTATTCCTTCCATCATATCGATGACAAGAAGCAAAGTGGCTATCACTTTACCATTGAGGACTGGGACAACGGTGCCTTGGAGCGCAAACTCTTCGCGTCAAAAGCGCAGTATGATACCGTTAATGAGATTTGGCAGCTCTTCAATGTGGTAGAGCGGAACTATTTGCCGAATGGCCGTGAACAACTCAAGATCGTCGGCGACATCGACACGACCATGGCCTTGCGGTTTATAGATTTCGATGCACCCGATGAGCTTGTTTTCAATATGACAACCCCTGAGCTGTCTGATTACATCCAGCAAGAACAGGATAAGGGCAGCAATAAAGTGGCGGCGCTCAAACTGGAGAAATACCTGCGCACGGCCAATGCATTTTCCATTCTGGTGCTTGCATTCATTGCCGTACCTATTGCTTCGCGAAAGAAGCGTGGAGGTCTTGGATTGCACATTTTCCTGGCGATTATCATCGGCATTGTGTACGTGTTTTTCTCGCGCATGTCTTCTGTGGCGGCCACCAATGTAGGTCTTCCGGCCGAAGTGGCGGTGTGGTTTCCCAATGTGATGTACCTGATATTGGGGATTTTAATCTATCGCAAAGCGCCCAAATAAGTCCGCTTTTTACGGCAATAGCGCGGTGTCAAACTGACAATCAACTCCAAAATCCGGAGGGGTGACTTCCGGGAGGTGGTCAAACAGCCCGTATATACTCGATCCGGTGCCGGTGAGGGAAGCGTAGAATGCCCCGCAGTCGTACAGCCATTGCTTAATAACGGACAGTTCTGTGTGGAGTGGAAAAATGGTTTGTTCAAAGTCGTTTGCAATGTGGTGTTTCCACTGTTCACGCGGCAGTTGAATCAATTCGGCCAGGTCGGGACGTTGATCATTTGGGGCGATTCCGCCAAATGCTTCAGCGGTGGATACGTGTGTTTCCGGCGACACCACCAGTATGTGCGTGTTTCGAAGTATGTGCGGAATGGCGGTAAGATGTTCTCCTCTGCCGTGCACAAGTGCCGGCCGGTTGGTCACGAAGAAAGGACAATCGGAACCAAGTTCCAGGGCCAAATCTTCGAGTGTGTCGGAGGAAAGTTGCAGCGAAAAAAGGTCATTCAGGGCGCACAAGGCAAATGTAGCATCTGCCGATCCACCGCCGAGACCGGCGCCCATGGGGATGTTCTTAATGAGGTGAATTTCCACCTCAGGCAGATTGTACGTTTCTCGAAGCAAGCGGTACGCCCGCAGGATCAGGTTTTGGTTGAGGTCGCCCGGAATGTCGCGATTCCAGATGGTGAAATGAGTAGGGCGGGAAGAGGGTAGTATTTCCAGACTATCCGCAATGGGTACAGGGTAAAAGACAGAGGACAGGTCGTGGTATCCGTCCGGCCGCTTGCGCAGTACCTGAAGGCCCAGATTAATTTTTGCATTGGGGAAGATCACCATGGCTAATCGGAAAAATAGCCGTACTTCTTGAGTTTTCCCGGATCATTGCGCCAGTTCTTGTCTACTTTCACGTAGATCTCCAGAAAAACCTTTTTTCCAATGAACGACTCCAGGTCTTTTCGGGCCTCAGTTCCGACGGATTTCAAGGCTTTCCCTTGATGTCCGATCATAATGCTTTTTTGCGATTCGCGGTTCACCATGATCTCCGTGCGGATTCGCACAATGTTGGGTTCTTCCTTGTATTCTGTTACCAGAACTTCACAACTGTACGGAATTTCCTGTTTGTACCGCACCAGTATCTTCTCGCGGATAATTTCCGACACAAAGAAGCGCATGGGTTTATCGGTCAGCTCATCTTTCGGAAAGAACGGAGGGCTCACCGGAAGCACCTGAATAATGTAGTCCAGCAATTCGGCCACATTGAATTTGTGCAGCGCACTGATAGGCGCAACCTTAGCGCGAGGAATATGTTGTTGCCAGTACAACAGCTTTTCCTCAATTTCTTCCTGAGGCGCCAGGTCAATTTTGTTGAGCAGAACGATCACAGGAACCTCAAGCGTGTTGATTTTCTCGATGGCTCGGGCTTGTGATTCCACGGTTTCCGAGGGTTCGGTCACGAATATAAGGATGTCAGCATCCGCAAATGCGCTTCCTACGAATTTCATCATACCCTCATGCAGCTTGTACTTAGGGTCGAGCATTCCGGGAGTATCGCTGTAAACGATTTGAAAGTGCTCCCCATTCACAATACCCATAATACGGTGTCGTGTGGTTTGCGCTTTAGAGGTAATGATACTCAGTC
>JAGQVX010000037.1 GCA_020437755.1 Flavobacteriales bacterium | reverse complement strand
TTAACCATTTCGTAGTACTGCCAATCCTGGTAGTAACCATCTGCAATGTTCAGGTCGTCCTTATAGTTACGTCCCAAGGCGCTCCAGTCATCCCAGCCCATTCCGTTCTCGAACTTCATGGTTACCTGGAACTTCTTGTTAGCATCCATGCTGTTTACAATAACACCGTTGATTTCAGCTGTGTTGTCATCGTACATGATCATCGATGCATCGCCTTCGAATACCCAGCTAACGCTTGATGCATATCCGTCAACAACCAAGGTTGGCAACCAGATAGCCCAATCGTCACCAGGACCGAATGCAGTGCTCAATGTACAAGAGTCTGTTGCGTTTCCTGTTTCAGAAGAGTAGTTACCGATGTTTACTACAGCGTTACACGCGTCTTCAGCATCGATCATAGCCTGTGCAGGAACTTCTTCCAAACAATCTACTTCAAGGTCAGCAGGAACTCCGATAAGTTCAGGACCGGTAGTATCAGTTATGTTGATTACTTGCTCACAAACCTCTGAAGAACCATCAACATATGTGATTGTCCATGTACGAGTGATTGTATAAGCGCAAGCATCACCTTCTTCAGAATCTGCATATTCAATAGACGCTACGTCAGCAGCACAGTCTCCTTGAACAACAGGTGAACCCAACGCATCGGCTGAAGTATCAGCACCACATTCGAGATCAGCACCTTCAGGACAAGTAACTGAACAGTCACAAGCACCTGGGTAAGTGAAGTTGGTAATGGTCAGGATTCCTGATCCAAAGATACCATCAGTAGCCTGAATTGCGAAACCGATTTCATCACCTGAAACACAGTTCAATACTACTGAGCCACTTTGAGTATCTGCACCAAGGTCATCGGTCAATTGAACCAATACGCCATTGATATAGTATGCAGGGTCATACGAAGCACCGTCAACATCGAAATTCGAGTAATCCCAATCGAAGGAGTATGCGCCGTTTGCAGGACAAACAATCGTTGCCTGAGCAAACAACCCAGAAGTTCCGTTGTCATTGCTTACAAGCACCATTGAATCATCGTTGATAGTAACGGAAGCGTCGCCTTCTTCAACAACAGTCCAGTTGCCTGCAGCGTAAGTTCCGTTAAAGCCTGAGCCTGAACCGTACTCACATGAACCATCATCGCAACCAGCGGTTGGATCAAAGTTACAAGCTACCTGGTCCATACAACCTGGGTATGTACAAGAACCGTCATCGTTGGTAGCAGCTGAGTTGAAGTTACAAGCGTTTACATCGGTACAACCGTCAACGCCGTATTGACAAGAATCGTCATCACAACCCGCATTTGGATCGTAGTTGATTGCGGTAGAATCGGTACATCCAGGGAATGTACAAGAGCCATCATCGCAACCTGCTGACATATCGTAGTTACATGCCATACCGTCGGTACAACCTGGGTAAGTACATGAGTCATCGTCACATCCTGCAGTTGAATCGAAGTTACAAGCGTTCACATCGGTACAACCTGGGAACGAGCATGAACCATCGTCACAACCTGCTGACGGATCATAGTTACAAGCTGCCTGATCCATACAACCCGGGTAGATGCATGAGTTGTCTGCACAACCAGCATTCATGTCGTAGTTACAAGCAGTTGTATCGATACAACCTGGGTAAGAACATGAGTTATCGTCGCAACCTGCAGTTGAATCGAAGTTACATGCATTTACGTCGGTACAACCCGGGTAAACACAAGAACCGTCTTCCTGAGTTGCAGTTGAGTCGTAGTTACATGCAGCTGAATCGGTACAACCGATGCAGTTGAAGTTACATGAACCGTCATCGATAGTAGCTCCTGAATCGAAGTTACATGCAGTTGAATCGGTACAACCATAGCAAGAGTAGTCACATGAACCATCATCTTGAGTAGCGGTTGAATCGAAGTTACATGCAGTCTGATCCAAACAACCCAAGCAAGAATAGTCACAAGAACCATCTTCTACTGAAGCGTTAGAATCGAAGTTACAAGCAGCAGTATCGGTACAGCCATAACATGAAAAATCGCAAGAACCGCTGTCGCAGCCTGCGTTCATATCATAGTTACAAGCGGTAGAGTCCATACAACCAGGGTATGTACAAGAACCGTTATCTATCTGAGCAGTTGAATCATAGTTACAAGCTGCAGAATCGGTACAACCTTCAGAGCAAGAGAATGTAATGATCTGGGTACATTCACCGCCGATATTTGGATCGTCGCAACCGTTACAATCGGCGAAGAACCACAGACGTGTGATTACCATATCACATCCGTCGCCATCTGTCAAGTCCACGTAGAACAAGAACAAGCTCTGATCTAATGAAGGACAACCCGACAAGCTAGGAGAGCCTGTAATTGTAGTATCATTTACATCCGTTCCGAATGGAACAGTAATGTCAGCAGCACAAGTAGTCAAACAGTCAAACTCGCACAACCATGGACCATCGCAGCCAGCGTTGGCGTCATAGTTGTTTGCTTCCGGGTCATTACATCCTGGGAATGTACAAGAACCATCGTCATTAGTTGCTGTTGAATCGTAGTTACAAGCGGTAGAATCTGTGCATCCATCTACACCGCCGCAGCTATTAAGCGCAGGGTATGACAAACCGAGGCCTGAGCCATCGTTGTCCAATTCCATTACGCCATCGCCATCGTCTCCGGCAAGGTCATCACCGTTTACTGTTTGGCAATCACCAACATAGAACAATGCGTTTGCTCCAACACCTTCGTTGAAGATTTGCATGTTCAGGTTGTACATGACATCATCCGAAGAAGGGATGGTAACCTGTGCAACCAATACGCGGTTGTTCGCTCCGAAACCAAATCCGTTATCATTACAGCCTGCGAGGTTGGTAGTGAACCAAGATCCATCCTGCATTACCAGGTTAGAAGATGGCGCAGCACCAAAAGCAGTTGTGATAACCGATGCGTTTGGAAGTGACGCAATAGTTGTGGTAGCTTGACCACAGGCGATAGCAGTAGCATCATCCCAATAGTTACCACCAACCCATCCGATTGTCACGAATGAATCATAGCACAACGTTGGAACGAACATACAGAAACCTGTGTTCAATCCGTCTCCGGTAGTAGCACCGAAGCCGTCATTGTAGATAGAGTTCCCGGAACCACCGAGAACAACCTCATCGTTTCCAGCCGCGTACACTGCCGACAGAAAATCTGTCGCATCCTGTAGCTCGGCATAGATCCGATAGGTGTTGTAGCCAGGCACACCGTCTGTGGCGTATAGCTCGTGGGTTACCCCGGAGAGCTGACCAAACAGCGTACCCATCCCGACTGTACAAAGCACTAGTACGGCCGTTAGATAGCATAAAAGTTTTCTCATAATTAAGCAATTTGGCTATTAATAACTGTTTTCATTCAAGCAAGCACAATACTCGAATATTAGACAAAAGTATGAATTCGATCCGAATTTGAAAAAGAATTTTTTATTACCATCGTGTTATTTTAATTGTTCGTCGGGTACAATCGCTAATTTGTCTAGATTTTTTCCCGATTAAATAGCTGGATTTTTGTGTTTTTTCTACTTTCCGTGCAGCGCATTCACCGAAGGCGTGTCAACTGAATGAAACAACAAGCGTTTCGACGTTTAACCATGACCGAAGTCACATTCATAACATCCGAACTACTCCAAAAATGCCAGGAAGGAGATACACGGTCGCAGTTGTACTTCTACGAACTGCTCCATAAACCGGTGTTCAATACTTGTCTGCGCGTACTGGGCAATAAAGTAGAGGCAGAGGATGTCATGCAGGAGAGCTTCATTACGGCATTCGACAAACTGAACCAGCTCGATGATCTTTCCAAAATTACCGGATGGCTGTGCAGTATAGCGCGAAACAAATCACTCAACTACATTACCCGTAACCGCAAAACCTGGGTTGATTTGACCGATCAGCATGCAGAAACGGAAGACGAAAATGAAGACGAAGAACAGCACTTTGACGTCGCCTATATATATAAAGGTATAAAACACCTCCCCGAAGGGTACAGAGTCATTATGAATCTGTATTTGTTTGAGGGAATGAATCATGAACAAATCGGGGACTCGCTGGGTATATCTCCCTCTACTTCCCGATCGCAATACACCCGCGCCAAGAGAAAGCTGCGCGAAATTATAGAAGAGCATTATGCCTGACAAACTTCAACATAGCATCAACGAGCACCGAAAAGACCTTCCTATGGAAGACCCGTTGCCCGGTCACATGAGCAGGTTTGAGACCCGCTTGTTGGCAAATCAGTCCAAAAAGAAGCGGAACGTCATCCCCATGTGGGCCTACGCGGTTGCGGCTGCCTGCGTGTGTATCGGAATCCTCAGTATCACCTGGTTCCAACTCAAAGCCGACCAGCATCAATTTGCCTCCCACCGACAAATGTCGGAAGTAAGTCCCGAGATGAATCGCATGGAGAGTTGGTTTGTGAAGGCGATTGCCGAACGCAAAGGCAGTCTGGATATGAACGACCCTTCAATTGCACAGGGAATGCGTCAACTTGAACGACTGGAACAAGAATACCAGATTTTGAGCGAGAAGCTCGCCAGCAACTTCGGCAATGAAAAGATATTGGACGCGATGATTAAAAACTATCGTCTGCGCCTGGAGATTCTGGAAAACATCCAAAAGCATATCGAATACAAGAATAAAATCAAAACAAAGCAAAATGCGAAACAAGTACACAATATATAAGGGTTTGCTCACCCTGGTGTTGGTTGCGGCAGCCTATTTGGCGAATGCCGGAAACCCTGTATACACCAAAGAGTTCAACAAAACGTATCAAGTATCTTCGGATGCAACGATGGATCTCGAAACCTCCTTTGGAGACATCACGATTACGACCTGGGATCAAAATACCATTGACATCCATGTGGAAGTAAAAGTTGAGGCCAAATCGGAGGAGAAAGCCAACAAACTCTTCGATAAGATTGACGTCAAAATCATTGAGCAGTCCAATCACATCAAACTGAAAACCAACGTGAACAATATGGATTCGGGCGATAATGAATGGTCGATTGATGTTGTGATCAAAATGCCACGGACGGGCAACCTGGACGCTGATCATAGTTTCGGAAGCCTTGAGATCAACGAATTATCGGGCAAGTGTGACGTTGACTTGAGCTATGGCGAATTCAAGGCAGACGTGCTTTCTAACAACAACAACAACATTAAAGTTGCTTTTGGCGATGGCGAAATTGGTCAGGCAGGTGGTGGCGAAATGAAGGTTGAATTCGGTAATTTCGACATAGACCGCGTGATGGGCAACTCAGAGATTAGCTGCAGCTATGGCGACCTTGATGTGGATTTTGTCTCTAAAAAATGTTCTGAGCTTGTGATTCACAATGACTTTGGGTCTGTGGACATCACACTCGAAGCAGGCTCCAATTATGACGTTAAGGCCAACGCTTCTTTCGGAGATGTTGACCTCCCCTCTTCTGCGAAAATCATTTCTGAGGACGAAGACTTTACGTCAATAAGTTTGAAGGCACGCATTGGAGATGGTGCAAATCCGGGTGAACTTGAGATCAATTGCAGCTTTGGAGATGCCGAAATTGATATTGACTAGCACGTCTTATCCGACTGAATATCACAATATTAAGAATCCCCAATCAACGTTTGGGGATTTTTTTATGCTGAAAATCACAAGGAAGTAGAGTCTCAAAGGAAATATTTTTAAATTTGCCGCTCCAATTTGGTGCCATAGCTCAGTTGGTAGAGCAACGGACTGAAAATCCGTGTGTCCCTGGTTCAAATCCAGGTGGCACCACCAGAAGCGCGACAATTTTGTTTGCGCTTTTTTTTTGTACTTACATCATGTTTCATTCGCCCCGGTCAACACAGGAATTTAACGCCATTTTGGAGCAGTTGCTTCAAGGAAAATCCAAAGCTATTGTCCTTGTGGACTCCAACACGCTGGAACATTGCTGGCCCCGGATTGGGGGACTACCGGCACTGAAAGACGTGTACATACTTGAGGTTAGTCCGGGAGAAGACTCCAAGGACCTGGATATATGTCAGGGGCTATGGGCTGAGTGCTTATCTCACGGAATGGATCGAAACAGTGTATTGATCAATTTAGGAGGTGGTGTGGTTACGGACTTGGGTGGCTTTGTGGCTTCAACATTCCAGCGCGGCATCGACTTTATTCATATTCCCACTACCAATTTAGCCATGGTTGACGCGGCAATTGGCGGCAAAACCGGAGTGAATTTCAACCACTTGAAAAATCAAATTGGGACGTTTGCCGAGCCAATAGCTGTTATTCTTTGGCCTGCTTTCTTAGACACTCTTCCTCAAGAGCAGCTCGAATCGGGCTTTGCGGAGGTATTGAAGCACGCGCTGATTGCCGACCCTGAGCTTTTCCGGCAATTGCGTGATTCTAAGCTGACCTTGCTCGAGCTCTTTCCACAAATCATGGATTCGGCATGCCGTGTAAAGACATCCATTGTGGCCCGGGATCATGCGGAGCGCGATGAGCGAAAGAAGCTCAATTTTGGCCATACCATAGGTCACGCACTGGAAACTGTGGCGTGGAGCATGGAACAACCTGTAACCCATGGAGTAGCTGTGGCAGCCGGTATGATTGCGGCTGTCTATTTGTCATTCGACAAATGCGGACTTGCTGCCGCAGAAGGTGAGGCTATTCTTGAAGCCATTCGGCAAATGATTGATTTGTCATCGCTACCCCATTTGGCGGATGCCGACGTATTGAAAGCCATGCAGTACGACAAGAAAAATGAAGGAGGAGCTTTCCGATTCGTGCTTTTGCGGGGCATAGGAGAAGCCGAAATCAATTGCGATGTGAGTGAGGCAGAAGCACAGTCGGCCCTTGCTCAGATGTACGCTTACCTCAACGCGTGAGTACGATATAATCCTTGACCGCAGTACGCAGAAATTCATACGAATCGGCAGGGGTTTCACGAACACCCATTTCCTGACACAGCTTGATTGCGCATTCTTCAACTGCTTGTTTGTGTGCCATATTCTTGTACCGTTGATAGCGCTCCATAACATGTTTTACCAGCAGCATGTCGCTTTCACTGAATTTTCGCACTTCCGGATACTGCGGCTGATAATCTTGTAAAGTATTGATTTTCAAAAGATCATCAAGATTGATACTCATC
Organism: Flavobacteriales bacterium; assembly: GCA_020437755.1. GTDB lineage: Bacteria > Bacteroidota > Bacteroidia > Flavobacteriales_D > Sanyastnellaceae > JADFAK01. The sequence continues at coordinate 21,085 of JAGQVX010000037.1, read as the reverse complement.
CCGGAGCGCAACTTGATCACCGTGGTATTGGAAATCATATCACCCAGACGCTGGTTATTATCAGAAGTAACAATAAGGACTGAAGCAATAGACCCTGCCGAGAACCAAATGTCGATCATTCGAAATGCCCAACGCATCACCAGGTCGAACAATTCCAGACGGTGACCATTAATTTTCACCACTTTCAATCCAAGCGCGATCTTTCCGATGGTTTGTCCGCTGAAAATGCTCTCACAAAGCAGCGAATAGAAACTAAGAAGGGGGATGATGAGCAGGTACTCTAAAAAATCAGTTGCCTCAAATGGCAGAAGATTAATGATCAATTCAAGCAGCCCAACCATAAGTGAAATCAGCACCGCATCAATGATGAACGCCAGAATTCTCAGACCAAGCGGTGCGAGTTCATAGGTGATGGTAGCATTCTGCGAGGTGGACAGGTCGATTGTTTTCATCAAAGGGTAAATCTACTATATTGCAGCAATGTGAATTGCCTTGCATGCGGGAGACTGATTTCATCAATAATAACAAAAATAAGTGGTCGGAGTTTGAAAACGCCGTTTCCGGTCAAATCAAGGATCCGAATGAAATGAGCAAGGTCTTCGTGGAGCTCACCGATGACCTGTCGTATGCCCGAACCCACTACCCCAGCCGATCGGTACGTGTTTATTTGAATGCCTCTGCTCAGCTTATTTACAACTCGCTATACAAGTCGGAAGGGCGGTTATTGAAGAGCTTCGGAAATTTTTGGACCCGCAGGATTCCGGAAGCCATGTGGCACAGTCGCTGGGCGTTGTTGATCTCCTTCAGCATTTTTGCATTTTCATTTTTACTGGGATTTTATTCGAGCTCTCAAAATCCGGAATATGCGGGTTGGGTACTGGGCGAAGGTTATATTGAAATGACCCAGGAAAACATTGCTAACGATGACCCCATGGCGGTATACAAGCAAATGCCGCCCATGGAAATGTTCTTGTTCATTGCACAAAATAATATCCGGGTATGTTTTCAGGTATTCATCATGGGTATCCTGGCAGGCATTGGAACATTGGTGAGCTTGATCTCGGAAGGGGCGCGCATTGGTGCCTTTTTTCAGTTTTTTGCCGGTCAGGATTTGGGACTCACGGCATTTCTAACGGTAATGCTGCACGGCACCATTGAATTGTCGCTCATTGTACTTGCCGGTTGCGCAGGACTCACCTTGGCCGGTGGACTATTGTTTCCCGGTGCCCTTACCCGAATGCAGTCGCTTATTGTGGCGGCCCGACGATCCTTAACGGTTTCAATAGGGATCGCTGCCGTGTTGTTGCTGGCTGCATTCATTGAATCCTTCATAACCCGACTCACCGAGATGCCGATGGAGATGAAACTCGCATTGATTTTATCTTCATTCGCTTTTATCCTGCTGTATTTCGTGATCTACCCGTGGATACTTCACCGAAAAGGAAAGTTCAGCGAGAAACCTTTTCAGGAATTGCGGGCCGATTCGGTTTCAGCCATTGGCTGGAACGAGGTTAAAAAGGCTTCTCAGATATTCCGTGAGACCTTCAGTATTTTGCTTTCGCATCAACGAAAATTGGTGTTGTACAGCCTGGGAATCGGTCTGGCTTCCGCTGCTGCTTTGCTCTTGATTGCCCGGCATCAGTTTCTGGAACTGACGATTGATGAAGAAATTTATCTTGCCGCGCCACAAATGGTTGTTCAGTCGCTTTTCAGTTGGTTGTCGGTATTACCTTATTTGCGTATCGATGTTTACCCGGCTCTAATTCTGGCCTACACACTCATTGGAATGGTAGTAATTTATCGGGTAGGGGCATTATTATCGAAGCAAACTCCCGCCTTATCGAAGGAAGGTCATCCTGTGGGTATTCATTTGCTGAATAGCGCAATCACGGCCCTTTTACTCACCTGCACATTTCTATTGTCTTCCGGATTTCAAATGCTCATTGTGGCTTTTCTATGGCCCGTGCTATTCTTTCTGCATTCCATTGCTCGTCAGCAAAACACGAGTATGTTCAGTGCCATTGGTTCTTTGGGCAAGAATCTGAAAGGACAATGGGGTCGTCTTATGGGAGTTACCTGGATGCTCACGTTTATTCCCTGGCTTATTCTCTTGATTGCTGACAGTGCCGTTTGGTACATATTGGATTGGTTTGTGAGCCTGAATATTCGTCCGTCATGGCAGTGGGGACCCTACATCTCGCCCTTTATCTTATGCTGGATTATTCTCTCGGTAACTACTTACTGTTTGATTCAGTACTTAATTGGTTATGAACTATTTACGGCTTCAGCACATGAAGTAATCCATGCGAAAAGCTTGCGTGGCCGGATCAGTGAAATACGTCCACGTCGACAGGCATATGGGTTGGATAAGGAATAAATATGTACTGATTGTGGTATTTATGCTTTTGGCGGCATTCGCCAAATGTGATACGCCCATGCCCGAAGATGACTGGAAAGAAGTCACCGAAGGACTGCATTACGAAACGCGCGAGGACAATACAGTGCACGAGCAGCCCAAATCTTTCAACCTACCGGAACCGAAGTCTTCTCCGGTATTCATGTACGCAGCTCTGGCTGTCTTAGCCATTTTGGTGCTTTTTCTAATCACCCGTATTCTGAGTACCAAACCAAGCAATCGGAAAGTGACGGATGTTGTGCTGGCGGATTATGCCATGGAAGATGATCCTGAAGATTTGCAGGAACATCCGCTCGAAGACTATCTCAAGGAGGCCATTAGCAAGGGTGATTATCGCGCGGCAATTCGAATCAGTTACCTGATGATCCTTCAGAAACTGGATGAACAGAAGCTCATTGAGTGGCAACTCGACAAAACCAACCGTGATTATCAGCGGGAACTGGGAGATCATCCGGAAAAAGCAACTTTCCGACGACTCACCTTGCATTTTGAATACGCGTGGTATGGTGAGGTACTTGTGGAGCAATCCGATTTCGATCAGGTTTCTCCCCTATTCGATCATTTTCTGAAACAGATCACTAAACCATCGGTCCATGAATAGTCAAAAAGGGATCCTGGTGATTGTGGTGGTTGTCATCGGCCTGTTGGTGCTGTACTTTTTCCTTCCACGTTCCGAAAGCTGGTTCATCTCCTATGATCCCAACGACGACCGTCCCTACGGCAGTTATGTGCTTGGAGAAATGCTCCGAAGGCATGGTGACCAAGAGTTTAAATACATCACTGACTCATTGCATTTGGACCTATCACCAGACCAGGTGAAGGCTGGCAGCAACATGGTTTTTGTGGGAACAGAAATGTTCATTGACAGCGCCGAAGCGGAATTACTGCTGGATTTCATGCTGGCCGGCGGAAATCTGTATATCATCTCACATGTATGGCCAGAGCCTTTTTACAGTGATTATCTTTCGGAGTATCAATACGATGAGATTTTTGCAGCATTTGCTCCTGATGATGAATTTATTTTCGTTGAATCAGGAGAGGTAATCCATGGGGTAATTGAGGATTCCATCAAGCACACATTGGCCGGCCCGGTGCCGTATCAGTATGTAGCACAAGGCAAATTTTTCAAGCATAACTGGCGCTACATTGACGGAGAAGTAATGAGTGATGAGGTTATTTTCAGGGGATTTCTGAACGACGATCATCTAAATGCATTTTCGGTCAAGGTGGGAAAGGGAACGTTGAATTGCCACATCAATCCCGAATTGTTCACCAACTATTTTCTCCTTGATCCAAGACAACAACACTACTGTTCTGCATTCTTCATGAATTTGGGTCAGGGTACGATCTATTGGAATGAATTCAATCGACATCCAAAACCCGACTACATTCAAATGCCCGAGGATCGGGATAAAGGTCCGGCAACGCTGCACTATATATTGGAACAACCTGCGCTTCGGGCCGCCTGGTACTTGCTCCTGGCAGCAGTACTCATGTACGTTATCTTGGGGGCACGACGCAAGCAAAGAGCCACCCCTATTCTCCCGGTGAAGCGGAATACGAGTATCGAATACGCCAAAACCATTGCCCAGCTTTATATTCGTGAAAAGGACCATAAGAAAATTGCCCTCCTCCAGATCGAATTATTCAAATCCCACCTGAGAGAGCACTACAGTCTGAACATCACCCGGGAACAAGAAACAGAAGAGGACATTATTGAAATCCTGCATATCAAGTCCAATTTGAGTGTTGAGTTCATTCGAGATCTATTTGCGCAATTCAAAGAAGCGCGCATTGTGTTTAAAATGACCGACGAGCAATTGAACGAGCTGTACCAGCGATTAGAACACTTTTACAACAACAGCAAATGACAGAAGAAAACAATATCCAACCCACCGAAGGTCACACCGAAAGACCGGACAAGGAAGAAACCACCTCACCTACTCCACACACTCCCGAGGATGCAGTGGCAAAGGAGGCCGAAGATGAGCACAAAGAGAACACCAAGGAGTCACAGATGCCGTCAACAGGTCACATTGATGTCCGTCCGCTCTCAGAGTATGTTGACGCTATTCGAAGTGAAATCAGCAAGGTGATTGTGGGGCAGAATGATCTCGTGGATTTGATGATCACGTGCATGTTGGTTCGCGGCCATTGTCTGATTGAAGGGCTGCCGGGAATTGCTAAGACGCTCACCTCACGTTTGCTCGCCGGCACCATATCGGCAGATTACTCGCGCATCCAATTCACTCCGGACCTGATGCCGACGGATATTACCGGAACTTCGGTATTCAACATGAAGGAAGGCAACTTCGATTTTCGAAAAGGGCCCATTTTCTCGAATGTGGTGCTCATCGATGAAATCAACCGAGCGCCGGCCAAGACGCAGGCTGCTTTGATGGAAGTTATGGAAGAGCGACAGATCACCTATGATGGAGTTACCTATGTCATGGACAACCCCTTTTTCGTAATTGCTACGCAAAACCCTATCGAACAAGAGGGAACGTACAACTTGCCTGAAGCCCAGCTGGACCGTTTCCTTTTTAAAATCAAACTCGGTTATCCGTCATTGGAAGATGAGGAGCAGATTCTGAAGCGCTTTGAGCAGGACTTTGGCAATCGGCATGAAGACGAAATTAAGGCTGTTGTTTCCAAAGAAGCCATTGATGAGTGCGTGCACATTGTAGAAAAGGTTCACATACGGCCCGAGTTACTAAAGTACATTGCAGCCGTAGTTCACAACACCAGAAACAATGGCGATCTGTACCTGGGTGCATCACCACGGGCCAGCTTATCGATAATGCGCGCCTCGAAAGCGTTTGCAGCCATCAATGGCCGGGACTTCGTAACTCCTGATGATATAAAAACCGTGGCCCATCCTGTCCTCAATCACCGCTTGATCATGAGTCATGAGCGGGAAATGGATGGAACACCGATGGAAGATATCATCAACAGTATCCTTTCCACGATAGAAATTCCACGCTAAGTGCGCAGGGTAGGAGATTTCATATCAAACCTTCACCTCAAACCCCGGTTTTTTATCTCGTGGGCAGCGGTTGTTGTTGTAATGGGAATGGCTTACGTATATCCCTGGTTGATGCTTGTGGCCTGGGGATTATGTGGACTATTACTCGTGCTTATTGTGGCTGATATTTTCATGCAATTTGGCACTGAACAGGTCTTTGAAGCATCGCGCACCATGGCACGGATGCTTTCCCTTCACGATCCCAATCCGGTGCAGCTCCGCATTCACAATCTGAGTAAATACGCACTGCAGTGTGAAATCAGGGATGAGCTACCGACCCAGTTGCAGGTTCTTGACTTTGTGCAGCATGGCCAATTAAAACCTCAGGAAGAGCGTGAGTACTCCTATCATATTCGACCCATGGAACGAGGTGAGTATCACTTTGGGAAGTTGAATATACTGACCACGACCGCATTGGGGTTGATTCAACGGAGACATCGGCTGCTGGACCCCGTAATGGTCCCTGTGTTTCCTTCGGTAATTCAGATGCGGCATTATGATTTAATGGCTTTTTCACAGGTTTCCACTCAGGAAGGCATAAAGAAAGTGCGACGTGTAGGTCACAGCTATGAATTTGACCGCATCAAGAGTTATGTGATGGGTGACGACATCCGAAGCATCAACTGGAAGGCCACCGGACGACGCAGTTCGCTCATGGTCAACCAATATGAAGATGAGCGCGCGCAGCAAATTTATTGTGTCCTGGAAAAAGGGCGCAGCATGCACATGCCATTCGACGGGTTGAGTTTGTTTGACTACGCCGTCAATACTTCTTTGGTATTGACCAATATTGCCTTGAAGAAACATGACAAGGCCGGATTGATCACCTTCAGCGATCGGCTGGGCAGCACTATTAAGGCTGAGCGCACGTCAAAGCAGTTGAAGATTATCATGAATTCCCTGTATCACGAAAAAGCGCGGGAGAAAGAGTCCAATTTCGACATGTTGTACCACGCTTTGAAAAACATGGTACAGCAGCGCAGTTTGATTTTACTTTTCATGAATGTGGAGAGTGAAATCTCCATGAACAGAAGGCTACCGGTACTGCGAAAAATTGCCCGCCGCCACTTGCTGGTAGTCATTATGTTTGAAAACACCGAGCTGACTGCCTACACCGGGCAAAAAGTACTGAAAGTCAATGACATCTACGGCCAGACCATAGCCCGGAAGATGAGCCATGAAAAAATCAGCATGGTTCGAAAGATGCGAAAAATGGGGATTCAGACCATTTACACAGCACCTTCTGATTTATCGATGAAAACGGTGAATAAGTATCTTGAACTGAAAGGCAAGGGATTGATTTGATCCCCATTTGGCGAATGCCTTACCTGCATTCCACAACTGCCCCGTGTATAATTCCAAGGAATTACGGCACAACGAAGTAAAAACCTCCTTTCGATTTTGTTACTTTTGCCGGAATGGAATTTTCTGCCGGTCAAATAGCTGAACTCTTACAAGGACGTGTGGACGGAGACGCGAACGCAACGGTGAGCAAGTTGGCTAAAATTCAGGAAGGTGAGCCCGGAGCGTTGACGTTCCTGGCCAATCCGCAGTACACCCCTTTTATATATTCCACTGCAGCAACAATTGCCATCGTAGGAGAAGACTTCGCTGCTGATAAGGAATTGCCTACTACGCTGACCCTTGTGCGTGTGAAGGACGCACGTGGCGCCTTTGCCCAACTCCTGAAAATGTATGGTGAAATGACGCGTCCGGCACCCGGCATTCACCCTTCGGCGGTGGTAGATCCCTCGGCACAAATCGGAGCGGATGTATATATCGGTCCGCAGGCCTTCATCGGCGCCCGCAGTGTGATTGGTGATCGCAGCATTATTGGAGCCGGTACGGTAGTCGAACGGGATTGTGTGGTAGGATCGGATTGTGAGATTCATCCGCGGGTAAGTATTTTGCACATGACTCGTATTGGGCACCACTGCACGCTGCATAGCGGTGTGGTGTTGGGAAGCGATGGATTTGGCTTTGCACCTACCGACCAGAAGAACTACGAAAAAGTACCTCAGATTGGCAACGTCATTTTGGAGGATTACGTGGAAATAGGCGCCAATACATCCGTTGACCGTGCTACACTCGGATCAACCATAATCAAGTCGGGCGTGAAGCTCGATAACCTGATACAGGTAGCTCACAACGTGGTCATTGGCGAGAATACCGTCATTGCAGCGCAGACCGGCATTGCAGGATCCACAACCATAGGCAAGTATTGCATGATAGGCGGCCAGGTGGGGATTGTGGGGCACATTGAAATTGCCGACGAGGTGAAAATTGCGGCACAATCGGGTATTGGACACAGCATTTCGGAAAAGGGAGCCATTGTACAGGGTTCACCGGCCTTCGGCATTGGGGATTACAAGAAGTCGTACGTCGGTTTCCGCAATCTACCGAAGATAATGGGTCAGATTTCCGATCTTGAAAAACGAATCAAAGCATGGGAGCAGGGTAATTGACCCTGAACATATTGACTTATGAGTACCAAACAACGCACGCTTAAGAAATCGGTTAGTCTTTCGGGAATAGGTTTGCATACCGGTGAAACCGTGAAGCTAACAATCAATCCGGCACCGGACAATCACGGTTATAAATTTCGACGAACAGATATCGAGGGGCAGCCTGTAATTCCGGCCGATCCTCAATATGTAGTATCTACGCAGCGCGGGACTACCCTAAAAAAGGGAGATGCCGTGGTTCATACTACCGAGCATGTGCTTTCGGCTATTTATGGTTGTAAAGTAGACAATGCGCTGATTGACGTTGACGGAGCCGAGATTCCGATTCTGGACGGCAGTGCTCAACCATTTGTTGAAGCCATTCTCGAAGCCGGCTTTGAAGAGCAAGAGGCGGAACGCCAGTATTTGGTGCTCACCGAGAACATCACTTACGAAGACAAGGAAAAGAATATTGAGATGCTTGCGGTTCCTACCGACGGTGGTGAGTTCCGCATTACGGTTATGGTTGACTACAACTCGCCAGTGTTGGGTACTCAGCATGCAAGCATGTATTCACTCAATGACTTCACAAAAGAAATTTCTTCTTGCCGCACTTTTGTTTTTCTCAAAGAGCTCTCACAATTGGCGCAGGCCGGATTGATAAAAGGTGGAGATCTTGACAACGCCATCGTACTCGTAGAACGTGAGTACAGCGATGATGAAATCAGCGAGATCCTGAAGATGTTGGGCAAGGAAGACCAAAAGGTCAAGATTGAAGGGATTGGTGTGTTGAACACCGTGAAACTCAAATTTGAAAATGAGCCGGCACGACATAAGCTGCTTGACATTGTGGGTGACCTTGCCTTGGTAGGAAAGTTTATTCGCGGACACATACTTGCTGCTCGTCCGGGGCATTATGGTAATGTTGAATTTGCCAAAATTCTCCGTGAGGTAATCAAGCAGCAAAAGAATGCTCCGGTGCAGTTTGACCTGTCCAAGGATCCGCTGTACGACATCAATGATATTACGTCCATGTTGCCCCACCGCTATCCTTTCCTCTTGATCGATAAGATCATGGAAAAGACGGAAGAGAGCATTATTGGCGTGAAGAACGTAACGCTGAACGAACCCTACTTCCAGGGTCACTTCCCCGGAAACCCTGTTATGCCGGGAGTTTTACAAATAGAAGCCATGGCCCAGGTAGGAGGAATCTTTGCCCTGAGCACGGTTCCTGATCCGGAAAACTACAGCACGTATTTCTTAAAAATCGACAAGGTTCGATTCAAACAAAAAGTATTGCCCGGTGATACGGTTGTTTTCAGTCTGAAGCTGGAATCTCCCATAAGGAGAGGGTTGGTACACATGAGCGGAATCGCTTATGTGAATGGTAAACCCGTGTGCGAAGCGGAGATGATGGCCCAGGTAGTTAAAGAGCGTGAATCATCCATGACCCCTGCTTAATGATGAAAACAGCAAGCCTTATTCACGATCAGTGTTTCGTGCATCCTGATGCTAAAATTGGGGAAGGAGTTGAAATTGGTCCATTCACTTCGGTGGCGGGGGATGTTGTCATTGGTGACGGCACATGGATCGGTCCCAACGTATCTATTCTGGATGGTGCCCGAATCGGCAAGAACTGCAAAATTTTCCCGGGCGCGGTAATCAGTGCCGAGCCGCAGGATTTGAAGTTTGAAGGTGAAATCACCACTGCTGAAATCGGAGATTCAACCATTATCAGGGAATGCTGCACTATCAACCGGGGCACGCGCGACCGGATGACAACGCGCGTTGGGAATAATTGTCTGCTTATGGCCTACACTCACATTGCTCACGATGTATTGGTAGGTAACAATTGCATTATTGCCAACAGTGCCAATATAGCCGGTCACGTGGTAATTGAGGACTTTGTGGTAATTGAAGGAGTGGTAGCTGTGCAGCAATTTGTACGTATTGGTCAGCATTCATTCCTGGCCGGAGGATCACTGGTGCGAAAAAATGTACCTCCTTTCGTAAAGGCTGCGCGAGAGCCCTTGAGTTTCGTTGGGGTAAATACCATTGGTCTAAGACGACGGGGTTTCGACACCATTACCATTACGGAAATTGAAGATTTGTACCGCGCCATTTACGTTCACAACAACAACCTGTCTCAGGCCTTGAAAGCAGCAGAAGTGGAATTTCCCGCATCAGCCCAGAAGTCGGCCATATTGGATTTTATACAAGCTTCCGACAAAGGCATTATCCGAGGTCCGCAATAGAAGTGCATGCGCATTGAACTCGAGAAAATAGGCAAACGCTATCATCGGGACTGGATTTTCAGGAATGTTGATCTGCGATTGGAGTCGGGTGAAAAATGGAGTTTTTTAGGCGCTAATGGCTCAGGCAAGAGCACATTGATGAAGGTCATCAGCGGGTATACCTTATTTACTGAGGGCCAACTGAACTACTTTCTCGGAGATCAGGAAATAGCACACGATCGTATTTATTCGCATCTCACCATTGCGGCCCCTTACCTCGACCTGGCTGAGGATATGACCCTGGAAGAGGCTTATCACTTTCACCAGCAGTTCAAGCCATTTCCTTCTGATATGACCTTTACTCGCTTTGCCGATTTGCTGGACATTCATCACCGTAATAACTCTCTGGCTCATTTTTCAAGCGGCATGCGCCAAAGGGTAAAGCTGGCACTGGCGATTATCAGCGACACCCCTCTGGTATTTCTCGATGAGCCCTGCACCAATCTGGATCTACAAGGAATAGCCTGGTACCATCAATTGGTTCAGGATTATGGACAAGCCAAATGTATAATCGTTTGCACCAACCGGCCGGAAGAAGAGGCTCCTTTTGCGGAGAAGTCGATCCGAATGACGGATTACAAGTAGCGACATAAGAAAAGACCTACAACAAGTAGGCATTCAAGCCTGATAACAACCCACAGGCAATGCGAGTACACCCCCTCAAATAAAACTCGCATTTATGAAAAATAACTATCTCAACAAGTCCTTCGCCGGACTAATCGTGACAGCACTGATGGTGATGTTCGCACAAACTAGCAAAGCAAATGGTTGTGTTTACCAGCAGGAGTTCGGTCCAAGCCAAACCTTTGTTACGGGAGGTTCTGCTGCTCAGACATTTACAACGTGTGAATCGGGAAGTTTGTCTTACGTATCCCTTTTCATGCAAAGTACCAACGACACACCGTTTGGAACCTACCTCAACATTTATCTTGCTGACCAGCCCAACAAGGTGATCCACACGCAGCAAGTGGTAGTTCCCGCTTCGTATCAAAAACCTTATACGAAGATTTGGATGACCAAGGAGCTTCAAGTAGCAAAAGGGATGGAGTACATCATTGAGGTAGAAGTACCCGCCAACCGCGATGTTATGTTCTATCACAGCGATAACAACATCTATAATGAAGGTCAGTTTTTACTCAACAAAGAGTTGACCAGCGGAGATCTTGCCTTCGAATTTGGAATCAATAAAAAATCCTTCTTCGAAATCAGCTCAGGTGATTCACGAAGCGATATGGAATTATGGACTCCCGAATTGCCCGATCATTATGGATGTGTAGCTACTCAGCGCTACCACAACGGATCAACCGCAATGACGGCAGCCGTTGCACAGTCGTTTACAGCCTGTCGAAGCGGTCTTCTTTCCGACATCCTCATCAATGCACAATTCACGCCGATGACGCAGTCACCTCCGGGAAACATCACAGTGATTGTATATGACCACAACGGCACCATGGTAGGCCATACCGTTTATGATGCCACAGCTGATGAGGAGACATACATGAACATTCCCATGGATGACGTGCTTGTGAATGAAGGTGAAGAGTACACCATTCGCCTCACTATCTCTTCCAATCAAAACATCACGCTGTATACCGTTGATGATGAACAATACTTTGCCGGTTCACTCATGATCAACAACCAACAAGTTGATGCTAACCTATGCTTCTATGCGGTGGTCTCACCATTGGAAATTGAAGAGGAAGAAGGTGAAGAAGAAACGGAAGAAGAATTTGCCGTGTCGCTTCAGGTGGATCCTCCTAAAGAGGTCAATGAACTACGACACACTATATATCCAAACCCCTTTAGTTCAAACTTCCGTCTCACAGTGGATACTGAATCAAAGGAACCAGCCATCATCTCGGTGTACAACTTCATGGGAAACAAGATTTACACCGCAGAAGTTGAGGACATATCACAAGTGCAGGACCTGCTTATCGCTCCTGATGGAGAGTTGAGCAATGGATACTACACGCTTCGTATCGAATATGGTGACAATATCATTCTCGACACGGTGATCAAACAATAGCCTTAAGCTTAGCCAATTCATCATAAGGAAGAGGGTTGTCCGTCAAGGGCAGCCCTTTTTCATTTGCCGCATGGTAAAACCAAAATCAATAGAAAGATTCAGTCCAATTTAGGAGAAACGTTAATCCGATAACGGGATGAGGTGATGAAGCGCACGGGCAGTGCGCTTTTACATTTGGCGAATGCCTCTTAATCTTCCTGATGCATAGGCCGCAACAAGTCGTTGACGGTCTTTACGGGATTGAAGGTAGTGGCCGGAACCTCCACAAAAGCTGTGAGCCAGTGCGCCATAGCACCATTCCACAGCCCGGGCAACTCAAGAGCTTTGAGGCTGGAACCCTGAGCCGATTTCCTGGAAATAAAGCCCGAATTCATATCCACAAAGTCCTGCAGGTTGTAGGGTTCATCACGGTGATTTCGCGTAGCGCAAACCAGGTCCACGGGATTGAAGTGTGTGCTTTTACGTAGAATTTCCTGTTGTTGTGGATCATTGGGATCGATTTGCGCACCTTCCACGATTTGAGCCCGGACATTGCCCTGCTCATCATATACCCAGAAAGGACCTCCGCCGGGTTCTCCTTCGTTCAACACCATGCCACACACACGCATAGGCCGGTTAAGCGCCTCATACAAATCGGATCCTGTGAGTTGCTGTCCGCGAAGAAACGTTTCACACAACCAGCTCACCTGATGCGCATCGGGAATTTCATGATGGTCGAGATCGGTGAGCACCTGGTCGCGCGAAGCTTTCAATTCCAGGAGCAAGCCACCAAGCACCTCCTTCCAATAGAGGGTATCTTCATTTTTTGATTGCGGCACCACATTGTCGATGTTCTTGATGAAAACCATGTCACCGTTGATCTCAGCCAGATTTCGGAGTAAGGCACCATGTCCGCCCGGGCGCAGCAACAAATCACCATCTTCATTGCGCACCAGTTGTCCATCGCTACCCAAAGCGAGGGTATCGGTAGCGGGGTGTTGAACGGAAAAGCTCAATTCCATGCGAAATCCGGAAAACTCCTCGGCCGCCACCTCATGCAGAAACGCGCTAATTTCCTCCTTCGCCCACACCGGTACCGTAAAGTGGATGCGGGTAATATTGCCCTTTCCGCCGGCGTACGCCACACCCTCCACGAGGTGTTCTTCAAAGGCGGTGCGCACAGCATTTCCATAGCGGTGAAATCCAACCATACCTTTGGGATAATCGCCATACCCCAGGCCGTCGGGCTCAAGGATAAGCCTGGCAATTTCTGCGAATTTTCCGGCCTTCAAGGCCATGTCGAGTGAAAGATTATTCTCTTTTGCGGCATCCGCCAAATGAGGATAAAAAGGTATTCGTGAAAGCTCGGAGAAAAAGGCATTCGCCAAATCGGATGGTTGTCCGTTCATAGCTGCGTACAGATGCTTGAACATTCTGCTGGCGGCTCCTGAGGCCGGAACAAACTTGTAGATGAGCAGATCCGACGAACGGTAATTGAACAGATCGGCCAGTGAATCGGCACGAGAGGCGGAAAGGCGAATAATGCCATCATCCGGGGTGCAGGGGCCTGCCAAACGTGCGAAAGGAAATCCCTCGCGCAGGTGGTGCAGTTGCCAATTGCGGTTTTCCTCACTGATTTGCAGTGCCTCAAGTTGATTCAAATCTGAACGGGTCCACATGATTGCTCTATTTGCCCGCAAAATAGCGATTTCAAAGAGGGTAAATCCAGAGAAGTCGGTTACAACTTGCTATAAGAATAGGGGAATACCGCTTGTAGGAAAACAAAACGGCCCCACTAAAAGCAGGACCGTTTCAAATATTCTCAATCACTCACACCGCTACGCGGCACCGGTGATGACTTGTCTTAACTGGGTATACACGATATCGCATTCCGACCGCACATCTCTGACCAGCTCAGGCAGGTCATCGAGATTTCTGTTGTGCTTGGAGTCTTGTTCAATCCGCACAATATTACCTTCCATGCTTTTTAATCCGAGCATGGCAATTGATGATTTGGCTTTATGGGCCAGAGGGTGAAGTGAAAGTAAGTCGTTTCTATCCACACATTCCTGCATCTCTTTAATGTACTCAGGAACTTGCTCAAGAAAGAGCTGGATAATGTTGTTGATCATGTCCTGGTTTCCCTGGAAAATCTGATTCAAATAGGATAAATCGAATAACTGTTCATGATTTGGTGCTTCCATTATGAATTCGGTTAGGTTAGTTAGTTGCTACTTTATACTGAAAACATGGTTAAAAGTTTCACCTGGTTATACCTTTTTTCGCGGGGTGAGGTTTGTAGGTGATTGCCTCAAAGCATCGTCAGACAACGCGCAAGACCCGTGTAGAAGTGCACAGGTGTTATCTAGTTGCTGGTGCAGAGGATGGGGCCGGCGCTGGCGCATACTGATTGCAGAAATCCCAGGATGGAAATTTCCTCTTCACAGCCTGCCGGACGAATGAGGCAATTGAATTCATTTTCAAGAACCTGGATTCCGGCGGCTTCAATGAGGATGAGGTATGCATTTTCCATAAAATGAATCGCATAGTACTCCGTACGGTTGAGGAACATGATGAATGCTGCGGGATACTCGTCGGAATCGGACTGAAAATCAAGGGTGTTTTTATTCTCGTACTGGACGGAGATGATCTTCATTTCTTCCAATACCCAAAGCAAATCACACACACGTTCGGCGTCGCTATCCCAACATTCCAAAAGCAATACTACCGGATCTTTCATAATCACGCTTTGGGCAAATCTACGTGCGCGGCTTCCGGAGGATAGTCGGGGCGAGGCATATTATCGTGTAAGCGATTTCTGAACGACGGAATAATAGTTAACTTAGGCCACCAATTTCTTCAGGGAGATGATCAAAATACTGGTAACAGGCGGCGCCGGATTTATCGGATCGCACACCGTGGTAGAGCTCGTGAACGGAGGATTTCAACCTGTGATCGTAGACAATTTCTGCAATAGCCATCGATCGGTGATTGGCAACCTGGAGGAAATCACGAAGCAGCAACTCATTGTGTATGATGTGGATTGTACGGATGAGTTGGCCATGCGGCAAATCGTAACCGAGCACCCCGACTTGCAGGGCGCCATTCATTTTGCGGCATACAAAGCCGTAGGAGAATCCGTACGGTTCCCTCACAAGTACTACCACAACAACATAAACTCCTTGCTAGTACTCACCCGGGTCATGGACGCATTTGGCATTCGTAACCTGGTATTCAGTTCGTCATGCACCGTCTATGGTCAGCCCGATCAATTGCCGGTATCTGAAGAAACCCCATATCAACTTGCTGAATCTCCCTATGGCTATACCAAACAGATATGTGAGCGCATTTTGCAGGACTTGGTTCGCGGTGAAGGTAACACCATATCGTCGGTGTTGTTGCGCTATTTTAATCCTATTGGAGCACATCCTTCAGGATTGATCGGAGAGCTTCCTTTGGGAGTTCCGGAAAACCTTATTCCTTATATTACTCAGACCGCTGCGGGATTGCGCGAGCAGCTCACCGTTTTTGGGACGGACTACAGTACCCCCGATGGCACTTGTGTGCGGGATTATATCCACGTAGTGGATCTGGCAAAAGCTCACGTCAAGGCCTTGCAGTGGATGGCCGACCGTCCTGTAGGTTGTGAAAGTTTCAATTTGGGTACCGGTCGAGGCAATTCGGTATTGGAAGTGCTGCACACCTTCGAAGAAGTAAGCGGAGAAAAGCTCAATTACGTATTGGGAGATCGCAGGCCGGGAGATGTGGAACAGATTTATGCGAGTTCAGAAAAAGCCAATCAAACGCTAGGCTGGAAAACGGAGCTCCATTTGGCGGATGCCTTAAAAGACGCCTGGAACTGGCAGCTCAAACTTGAAACGCACACTTCCTCAAAATAAATGTGCGTTGAGAATCACCACGTAGTTAACGGCCCATCCCAGGAGAAATCCGGCGTACACCTGTGCATGGGTGTGAGCCTTAAGCACGAGGCGCGCAAAACCCACCCATCCGCTGACCAGTACCAGTAACACGACGATATTCCCGGCATTGAGAAAATGCACCTGATTCAGGGCCATTAGTGTCCCAATGAATCCACCTTGTGCCAACATGTGAATGCTGATTTTCCATTTTAGGGTGATGAGCATAGAAATCAACAAGGAGATCCACACTCCGGCAAACATGGCAACGAGCTGCGGACTAAGTGCAAATTCCTGAGGCCGCAAAAACCAATAACTGATAAAATAGTAGGCAATAACCACCAGGAAAGGGCCGAGTCTTTCTTTGCGTTCATCGAGCGTAGTAGAGGTTATCAATCCGCGGCGATGCATGAGCCAGACGCTCAACGTGGGAGCCAGTACATTGATGATCAGCACGGTATAGAGGAAACGTCCCACTTGAGGATGCGACACCAAAAATGGATCCATCGCAGAGGCCACAATGAAGGTAATGAGTGGCATCCACAAGGGATGAAACACGTAGGACAGGACATTTGAAAGTAGCCGCATCCTATAATTCCTTCCTCAATCGTGCAACAGGAATATTGAGTTGTTCCCGGTATTTCGCTACTGTCCTTCGAGCCAGGGTGAACCCTTTTTGCTTGAGTATCTCAACGAGTTTCTGATCGGTGAGCGGCTTACTTTTATCCTCTGCATCAATGGCGTCCTGCAGGTGGTTCTTCACAATTCGTGTAGAAACCTCTTCACCCTCGTCATTGGCGATAGATTCCGAGAAAAAGCTTTTTAGCAGGAAAGTCCCGTAGGGTGTTTGAACATACTTGCTATTGGAAACACGACTGATAGTGCTGACATCCATACCCGAAAGCTCTGATACGTCCTTCAGGATCATAGGACGAAGTCGGGCCTCGTCTCCTGAAAGGAAGTATTCTTTCTGGTACTCGGCAATGGCCTGCATATTCACAAGAAGAGTTTGCTGGCGCTGTTTGATAGCATCGATAAACCACTTTGCTGAATCAATCTTTGACTTCACGAAGAAGGCTGCTTCCTTACTCGACTTGTCGTTCTTTCCGGCAAGAGCATATCCTTTAAGCATCTCCTTATAATCGCGCGAAATACGCAGCTCCGGAGCATTGCGCTGATTCAATTGAATGCGCACCTCGTCGCCTTCGGTAGTGAGGATAAAGTCGGGAACCACAGGTTGAAGGCTCTTGCTGGTTTCCTTGAGGGAGTTTCCGGGTTTAGGATTAAGCTTGCGAATTTCGTCAATGGCTTCCTTGAGCTCTTCATCGGAAATGTCCATTTTCTTGATGATCTTGTCGTAGTGTTTTTTGGAAAATTCCTCAAAATACTTGACCAGGATTTCGTGAGCCGTAACCACAACATCCGAAGGATCATCAAACTTCTCGAGTTGAACCAGTAGGCATTCCTGCAGATTTCGGGCACCAACCCCCGGCGGATCAAAATCCTGAATCACCTTGAGAACTTTTTCCAGTTCATCGGTAGAAGTCATGGTGTTTTGGGTGAAGGCCAGGTCATTGACCAAGGCACCCAACTCACGACGAAGGTAGCCGTCATCATCGAGGTTTCCGATGAGAAACATCGCCAGCATTTCCTCCTCCTCAGTGAGATCGCGCAATCCCACTTGTGTCATGAGCATCTCATGAAATGTTTTACCACTTCCAATAGGAATGGAAGTCGACTCATCATCAGGGCTTGTATTATTGACACTGTACTTATAGTCCGGACCGTCATCATCTGTGAGGTAGTCGCTCAGGTCAAAGTCCAATTCGTCATCGGTACGTTCTTCGGATTCCTGAGGCTCCATATCGTACTCATCCTCGTTTTGATCTTTCCCTTCATCCAGAGCCGGGTTAACTTCCAGCTCCTCTTTGATGCGTTGTTCAAGCTCCATCGTGGGAACTTCCAACAGCTTCATAAGTTGGATTTGTTGAGGAGACAGCTTTTGCTGTAGTCGTTGTTGTAACGTTTGCTTTAACATACATGCCTGTTGATGGTTACAAAAATAAGCTTCCTGCGTCATTCAACCTTAATTCCACCGGAAGAATGCTTCGAGTAGTGAACACGCTTTCCATTTGCTGAATAGCGACGTCTTATTCAAAGCGGCTTTACCGGTCAAAACTCTTGATTTTAAATCATCGGGATCATCCTGATCAGGTTTTCAACTCCAATCCTGGACAACAATTGTCGTACCCATCCATCACACTCAACATTTCTATTCTTATTTTAGTCGGACAATTCCCGGTTAGGGGGCGCTACTGTTTTTCCAGAAGCTACCGACCCATCATGAGGATTGTACAGGAAGAAGTTTTGAAACCTATTTATTGCAACATGAAAAAAATCTGGATTATCCCGGCCATTATGCTTCTGGCCACCCAAGCGCACGCGCAGGTAACTTTTGCTGAAGGCAGCACCGATATGTTTGTGGACCAAACCGTCCGCAGCAGCCATCCTGTGGGAGTTACCGACATGAACAACGACGGACTAGATGATGTGATTCGCATGGACAGCGGCGTTGATGTATTCGTGAATTATCAGCAACCCGATGGTTCTTTTATCGAAGTACACATGGGCGACCTGGGCATGGGTGGTGACGACGCCTGGGGAATGGCTATAGCCGATTTCGATGGCAACGGTTATTGCGACATCATGGCCGGTGGCTGGTACGATCAAATCAAGATCGGCTTATTGTCTGACGATGGAACCTCGATGACCGTGACCTACGCCGATGCGGACGCAATTTTTGTTCAAGGCGTGAGTTTGTTTGACATGAACTACGACGGACACACCGATATTTTCGCGTGCCATGACGACGGTCCAAGCCAGATCATCTTCAACGATGGGAATGGTGGATTTGTGTACGATGCCGCGGAAGTAAACGCCGTAATCAATACCAGCTTGTACGGCGGAGGCGAAGACGACGCCGGTAACTACGGCTCTTGCTTTACTGACGTCGACAACGATGGGTATTTTGATCTGTACATTGCAAAATGCCGACAAGGTGTAACCGATTCTCAAGATGTTCGCCGTATCAATCAGTTGTGGCTTTACGATCCCGAAACACAATCGTTTTACGAAGCAGGAGCAGCGGCAGGAATCGATACCGGCGCACAAAGCTGGAGTGCTGATTTTGGAGACATAGACAATGATGGTGACCTCGACATGTATGTAGGGAATCACGACACCAATAATATGCTGTTTGAGAACAACGGAGACGGTACGTTTACCGACATCAGTGTATCCAGTGGTGTAGGCGTGGTTGTTCCTTTTGCAACGATTCAGACAGCCATGCGCGATTTCGACAACGATGGATACCTCGACATCCTCGCTACCGGAGGTGGTAGTCACTACCTCGCGCTGAACAATGGCGACAACACCTTTACAGCGTACCAGGACCTCTTTTCTTTTGACATCAACTCATTTGGACTGGGCGACTTAAATGATGATGGGTATATCGATATTTTGGCTGTACAGGGGGGCTACGGCGGACCATGGGGCGGATTTTCGTCGGACGCGATTGTGATGAACAACGGTGGCGACAACAATTGGCTCAAAGTGAATCTCGATGGCACTGAAAGTAATCCGGATGGGATTGGCGCACGCGTTACGATTGAAGGTCCTTTTGGAATGATGGTTCGCGATGTGAAAAGTGGAGAAAGCTACGGAATCGTGAACAGCATGATTTCACACTTCGGATTGGGAACGTTCGACAGCATTACGACCCTCACTGTTCAATGGCCTTCGGGAGTTGTAGACGTGCTGACCGATGTAGATGTGAATCAAACAGTGACCGTAGAAGAGGGCACCTTCGTAGGAATTGCCGAGCCTGCCGACGCTGTTGAAATAAGCGTATTCCCCAATCCGGCAACGGATTATGTACAGTTGCAATGTGGCAACACGCTGAAAAATGCGGAGTTCACCATTATGGACATGAATGGAAGAAACGTGGAATTGCGTCGCTTCACAGGTTCTTCTTTGAAAGTGAATACCACACAGTTGTCTTCAGGCATGTATACCTGGAAAGTGGTCGCACAAGGCAAATGTGTAGCCGAAGGCAAACTGGTTAAATAGTCAAGATATTTTCGACTGAGAAAAGGCCACTCTCTTTCGAAAGTGGCCTTTTGCATTTTAGGTAAATATCGTTTTGTGTATGGGGTCATCCGCAGGCCGCATAAGCCTTTATATACCCTTGCTTTGGTGGTGTTCACCTTCCTCCGACTTAGAACTCCGCATTTTGCGGTGTACGGGGGAAAGGGATCACGTCGCGGATATTGGTCATCCCTGTTACGAACATAATGAGACGTTCAAAGCCCAGTCCGAATCCGGCATGTTTAGCCGTACCAAACTTGCGGAGTTCCATGTACCACCACACATGTTCAGCCGGGATATTGAATGCTTTGCATTTTTCCTCCAGGATATCCATGCGCTCTTCACGCTGACTACCCCCTATGATTTCACCAATTCCCGGAACCAGCACATCCATGGCGGCAACGGTTTGATTGTCATCATTTTGACGCATATAAAACGCCTTAATCTTTGCGGGGTAATTGTAAAGAATAACCGGCTTTGAGAAGTGCTTCTCCACGAGGAAACGCTCATGCTCACTTTGCAAATCCAGCCCCCACTCCACCGGGAATTTGAACTTGTTCTTTTTAAACGGCTTTGAATTTCGCAGAATGTCGATCGCCTCAGTATAGGAGATACGTTCGAATTCATTGCTAGCGACAAAGCGCAAACGATCAGCAAGAGACATCTCGTTGCGTTCGGCTTGCGGCTTGTTTTTTTCTTCATTTACCTCACGTTCGGTGAGGAACGCAATATCTTCAGCGCAATGTTCCAGAGCGTAGTTGATCAGGTACTTGAGGAAGTCTTCGGCAAGGTCCATATCTCCCTCCAGATCGCAAAAGGCAACTTCCGGTTCAATCAT
>JAGQVX010000036.1 GCA_020437755.1 Flavobacteriales bacterium | reverse complement strand
AATAAATAAGAAGACTATAACCTTACAATTTGTGGCTATGGTCAGGATAAGGCTGTATGAAATGAAAAGGAATAGACTCCAAATCGATCAATTGGAACGCAAGATGAAGGCGTTTGCCGGTGCTCGCGATACGTCAGTTCCATCTATAGGGTGGTTGCGTACCGTAAGGACTTCTCTTGGAATGACCTTGCAACAAATGGGTGATAAACTTAACATGACAAAGCAAAGCGCCAGAGAGATAGAGATGCGCGAAATGGATTACAGCATAACATTGAAGAGCTTGAGGGATGCCGCTAATGCCCTTGAAATGGAGCTTGTTTATGGTCTCGTACCAAAGGATGGTAGTCTTGATGAATTGATTGAAAGAAAGGCTAAGAAGTTGGCAGCAGAAATTGTTTTGAGGACTTCCAATTCCATGAGGCTAGAAGATCAAGGGATTTCTGAACAAAGAATTAAAGCAGCTATTGAGGAGAGGACAATGAGAATCAAGAACGAATTACCAAAATCGTTGTGGGATTGAAACTGGAGTACATTGAAGGCCAAACACCAATTGAGGAAGATGAGAAGGAGGGATTGAAGATCAAGACAATTTCTACCAAACGAGATTTGGATGAGTTTGAGCAGCACAATATTGAAGAGGCTGTACATTGGATCATCGGAAAGAAATTAGCAGCGCAAGAGATCTTTTCAGAACAGTTTATTTGCCAACTGCACAAAAAAATGTTTGGTCATGTTTGGGATTGGGCCGGGAAGTTTCGCCAAACCAATAAGAATATCGGAATTGATAAAAGTCAAGTATCTGTAGCTCTCAGGCAGCTATGTGATGATGCGTTGTACTGGATAGAAAATCAGATATATAATCCGGATGAGATAGCGATTCGTGTCAAACATAGGATTGTTTGTATCCATTGCTTCCCCAATGGAAACGGAAGACATAGCAGATTGCTCGCCGACATTATCATACAGAAGGTTTTTGGAGGTGAGGTTTTTTCATGGGGAGCTACAAACCTATACCATGCTGATGATTCACGTACGCAATATATAGCGGCAATGAGGTTGGCAGATAAAGGTGATTTTGGGCCACTAATGGCCTTTTCACGTGGGTAGTAGCTGAAAGGAATTGGGGTGTTCCTCATGCCCGTTGAGTCAAACCGAAAGCGCCATGAAATGAGGAGTATCGAGTAAACCGGGAATAACTTCAATTCATTCATCCTTCTACTCCCCTTTATCCCCCCACTTCATTTCCCTACCTTTACCCCTCAATCTAAGTCATGAAAGCATTTCTTATTCTGATCTTTTTGGTCGTAGGGGGCGGGATGCTCGCGGTGGATGTTACCGTGCATTTGCAGCGACAAACAACCTCAATGAACCTCACCGATGTGGTGATGTCTTCGTTTTGTGCTACGGAGGAGTTTTCGGCCAAGAATGCCCTGATTTCGGTGGGGACAGGGGAATTGCTCAATCTCTCGGTGGTGAACCATGATACCGTGGTGCATACCCTCACGATTGATGGGATCCTGGAGTCTGGCAATGACTTGCAGCCCGGAGAAACGGTAGCTTTCGAACTGACGTTCAACGATGAGGGCTCGTACCGGTTTTATTCCGAATCGCCTATGGGAGGGCTGCTGGGTGCCTCGGGCATGATCCTCGTGGGATTTGAAGATCACCCCCGGTATTTTTGGAACTTGTTTGATCTGCAAACCGATCTTACTTTTCAATTGTCTGATGGCCTCACCGATGTCATTCCAACTGATTACCAGCCTGACCTCTTCTTCATCAACGGAGCGCACTACCCCAATACCATCAACGATCCCAACACCTATGTGCAGGAATCAGTTGGGGAGCAAATCATTATCGCCATTGCCAATGGCGGAAACATGGATCACATCCTTCACTTTCATGGCTACCATGTGGAAATCCTGCAGTCGCACCTCCAGGGCGATAGAGTGGGGTGGATCAAAGACTCCATTCCGGTCAAGGCGGGTGATGCCCTTACCGTGATGCTCACGCCCGATAAACCGGGTGAGTACCCCGTGCATGATCACAATCTGATTACCGTTACCAATGCCGGATTTTACCCTGGCGGCATGATCACCTACCTCAATATTACCGAGTGATGTCCAAACTGTATATATCGCTGCTCCTCACCTGCGCAATTCCGCATTTGGCCTTGTGCCAGACGAATATTTACATGATTTCAGCCATGGACGGTGAGTTGCTCATGGAGAATGGAAACACTACCAATTTCTGGGGTTATGGCTGGCAAACGCAAAGTCAGGAGATTGAATTACCCGCGCCATTGCTGCATTTCGAAGAGGGCGAGGAGGTCATTATGCACATGAACAACATTTCCCCAGAGGCGCACACCATCCACCTGCACGGAATGGATGTGAATCAGGCCAATGACGGGGTGCCGCAAACGTCGTTTCAGGTGATGCAAAATCAGTCGGGCGAGTACAGTTTTACGGCCACGCATCCGGGTACGTACCTGTACCATTGCCACGTTACAACCACGCTGCACCTCACGATGGGTATGTACGGCATGATCGTCGTGGATGGTCCGGATAATACCTTTTACGCGGGCGGACCGGGATTCAACGTAGAGCACGAATACCTCTTTTCCGATCTCATGGTTGAGGTCAATGATGCCCCGGCGTTGGCGTATCCCTTCGATGATATTTATCCGGATTATTTCATGGTCAACGGATTGCAAGGCACCATGATTACCGACGATCTCAATCAGCACCTTTCGGCTCATATTGGCGACTCGGTAGCGGTGCGTCTGGGAAGCATGGCTTACTCGCTCATCAAGGTGAAATTTCCCGAGGGTTCCAATCCGGTGACGTATATGTCCGACGGGCGGATACTACCCAACGCGCTCACAGTGAGTGAATTGGAGATTTATCCTGGCGAGCGTTTCACCACCGTTTTTCATCCGGATGCCTCATTTTCCGGGAATATGGAGGTCGAATACTACTCCATGTTGACCAAGGAGTTGATTCATACCAATCTCGTTCCGCTGCAAAATATGGGCGTATCGGTTTCGGAATCACAGTGGAGCGAGCTGTTGATTTTCCCCAATCCTGCCTCTGATGTGCTCCACATTCAGGCTCCTAATCAGGGCAATTTTGCCATTTTCAATGCACAAGGCAAATGGATATCCTCGCATCGTGTTCAAGCGGGCGTGCAGACGTTGTCAGTTTCGCATTTGTCACCGGGTATCTACTTCATTTCCAACGGTGAAGGAGTGAATAAGACATTCGTCAAATGGTAAACTAAGGCCCTGGCGTTGGCTTAGACGTTATCAATTGCAAGTCGTCCCAAAGTAGCCCAGAAACAGGATGAGGTCTTCGGTGTTGACGGCATCGTCTCCTGAGAAATCATACGGACAAGCTGAAACACAGCCAAAGCCACCCAGAAACAGAATAAGGTCGGCCGTATTCACTTCATTGTCGCCGTCCAAATCCCCAATACACGCCGATGTTGGAAAATGAAATGCGGTGAGTAGGGTAGGAGTCGAAAATGTGGAGTAGGAAATATGATGCAAAGCCGCATTCCAGGCGAATGTACCCTCTTCCAGATCGGCGCCGCTGTTTGCCGGACCTTTCCATAAATCACCGGGCATCAGCATCATGGGCTCGAGTGTTGATTCATCGCCAACGACCATAGACGCGGGGTATCCGAATTCGGCGTTCCAATTGGAATCTGAAATGCCGGAGTAGGTAATTTGCCAATAGCCAACGAGATAATCAATTGGAGCGGGAATCAGCGGCGCAGGTGCATTGTGTGCGGAAACTTCTATCCATCCTTCGGCGGGAGATTGTTGCAGTGTGCTGATCTTCAAGGGGAAGGAGAGGGCATTACTGCCGAGCGGGAAGGTGAATTCGGCTTGTGTGCTTAGATTTTGACGTACGGTACCATTGATGAAATAATAGGTAGAGAGCGTATTGATATCGAAGGCCGAGAGAATCGGTATTCCCGAAGGTGAGCCAAGGTGCAGGGAGTGGCCATTGAGGTTGATACCCGATTGAGTGACATCCAGGTTTTCCTTCACATTGATGTCTGAGAGACAGGTTAGAAAATTCCCATTTGGCAGTTGGCAAATCAAGGTTCCGATGGTGTCTTCACAAGCGATCAGGGCGTTGGAACCATCCATAATGATGATTCCATTTCCCTGATATGCGCCATTCGAAATGAATTGATTGTGTACCTGTACGTTGTTTTCATTAACCATGGTGCCGTTGTTGGTGAGATCTCCATTGATGCGGAGTTCAGCTCCGTTTTGGATTACCACACCATTTGCCGAATGGCAAAATACTTGTCCATGAACTGTTGAACTCCAAATCATTAGGAAAAGGGCTATGGGAAGGCAGCGCATGAAAGATCTAAGTGTGCTGAAATGCTTCATTGTTCTAATTCGTAAGTTGTGCCGCAAGGGGCAATGATTGCATTGAATATGCAGTTTCCGTCTACTTGAAATCCGGGTGTGAGGATGATTTCACCGTTGGATTGGTAGCGTACGTTGGTTCCCGGTCCGCCGGTTATGATTCGCGTCGACTGGATTGTGCCGTTCGCCTGATAAGCCTGTATACCGGTATAATTCTGATTGGAGGGGTCATTCAACTGGGTCAGAATCAAGTTTTCAGGGCACGAAGAAGGAATTGCCGTAGCCCAAATTCCGCGACCGAAGGTGGCCGCCTTCAGCGTCCCATCCGATACGGTGTCGAGGTCGCGAATGGGCACGCGGGGGAGTCCGTTATTGAACAACATCCATTCGCCTTCCGACAAGTCGCGATAGAAAACACCTATATCCGTTCCCAGGAATATGCCGCTGTCATTGCCCGGTTCAAAGGCAGCGCAAAGCACAGGGACATTGGGCAAGTTGTCGGAAATATTGGTATAGGAATCGCCTTTATTCCAGGAAATGAACACCTTGTTGGGCGCATCATAACCACTGTAAAGGACCAGCAACTGATTGCTGTTTTCGGCGTTGGTCTCCAATCTGGAAATGTTATCGGTTCCGGGCAATCCGTTGTTGATCCACGCACCCGAACCCGCCTGGAATATGGCGTCGGTATAGTTGGCGTCATAGGTTACTTCGTTTCGCCGCACCGTTTGGCCGTCGGTGAAGTAGATCACCGAAGCATCAGAAGGCGTAATCGCAATGTGACTGATGGAATCAATAGCCGATGAAAAGAAGTCCCACGTTGAGCCGTTGTGAAAATAGAGTCCGTCGATAGCACCCATCCAGAAAGACATACTGTTCATAACCACTTCCATTTCAGAGTGAAACAAGGCTCCATTGGGCGGTTGGTAACTCGTTGAAGCAATGGTGGCTCCACCATCGTAACTGAGGTAAACGCGACCATTCTGCTTGCAAAGCATCACGATTGATGGAACATCTGTATTATAGTGCACCTTCATGCCGTCCCCGCCATACAGGTGATTGAACACCGATGGGTTGTCGGAATCAATAATGTTAAACCCATTATCCTGCGCCCCACCCAGTGATACCGAAGCGTCATTGAAAGGGGTGTCGAGATCGTAAAACTGAGTAATACGCATGCCCTCGGATTCATACGTCCAGTTCACTCCATAATCGGTTGACTTAAAAATTCCACTGTCACTACATGCGTAAAGCACGTTTCCGATATAGATCAACTCATGGATGTCGGCATGCACAAAGTCAGCACCAACCGGTAGTTCGGTGGGATCCCAATAGGCGCGGATGGTCCATGAGTTCTGCGCGTTTTGGGTATTGTCATGGTTCCATATATTCACAGCACCTACCTCGCATCGCGAAGTTGAATTGGGCCTGATGGCCAGAGCCAAATCATAGTTGGCCTGGCAGGTTTCGTTCGCCGACATCAGACATCCCTGCTGTGTGCAACCAGCCTGCAGGATCGCACCTGCCGATGAAGCGCTGCTCCGCACCGACCATGACTGTCCGCTGTCTGTACTGATGAAGAGTCCCATAAATCCATTATTTCGGTCGCCCACTACGGCCAGTACCATATTAGGGTTGGCCGGGGTTACAGCGAGTTCGATGCGCAGGTTTTGAGTGGGAGTTGACATGACAATGTCGTTGGTAATCGGAAAGGTTAATCCTCCATCTGAACTGACACGAACCCGGTGGTTATGAACGAGGTAAACCGTTTCGGAATCGCCGGGCTTGAATTCCAGATCATAGCATCTATGAAGATCCGTAAAAGTCCAGGTTTCCCATGCGTCGAAGGTGGTGTACACTCCATCCCATGTGCTGGCTACCATGTGATCAGGATTGGTGGGGTCCATAATGATGGCGTAGCCACGTTCCAATTGTGACTCGTTAAAAGTGAGTCCCGTAGCAGACCAATTCAAGCCTCCGTCTTCACTCTTCATAACACCTGAGCAATACGAATCTTTACCATCGCCGTCTCCGGTCAGAATAAAGATTCGGTTGGAGTTTTGAGGATCCACAACTACCCCCGATACACCAATGGATACCATACCGTCCGTAAGTGGAGTCCAGCTATTCATATTGTCGGTTGTTTTCCAAAGACCACCCGCCGGTGTGCCGGCATAAAACGTACTTGGATTCGAAGGGTCCACGGCCAGGCAATTCACTCTTCCCAATCCGCCCCTATTCCCCGAGTTGGAATACTGAACATTGTCTCCTCCGGTACTGTACCATTCTGCATTGGTGAAATTCGCTTTGTAGTTGGCCTGCACCTGACTCATGAAAAGGTCAAGTTCTCGTTGATTGATTACCGATCCATTCAGCACATTTCCTTCGGCGTCGGTGTGGAGGCTTTGCACTTCAAGCGCACGTCTGGCTTGCTTATATCCCGTTCCTTTGCCACGCCCGTCTACAGGGAACTGGCTTTCCAACTGACGTTCCAGTTGATGGATGTTCTGTTGAGCGTGCGCAGTGCTAAAGAGTCCGCAAAGTAGCAGTAACAACAGTTTCAGGTGCTTACTTTTCTTCATGACCCTCTTGGTTTTGTTTCAGTGCATTCACTTCTTCCTGCAATGCAATTACGTACAAGGTGAGTTCTTCAATCTTTTGGAGTAAGATCTCATTCATTTCGCCTATTTCAAATCCCTTTCCGTTCACGGTTGCTGCGGAAGGCACTCCGGGCAAGTGTCCGTTTTGTTTAATGAATGCTTTGACATCCGTCAAATGGGGTAGTTCATACTCGGATTCGAACACGTAGTCGGGCCAGTTGCCGCTGTCTGCAACGCGAATCTCTTCGCAGATCAACTTCCCATCCACGGCAAATAAATAATCAGGGTTCAGAGAAGCGTAGGTAAGTCCGGTGCCTCCTCCAACAACCACCTTCCCATCCCGGAAAATAGTGAGGGCGTTGGCGCGCGATCCATTGGAGCCAATACCAACCTCCAAAACGGTGTTCTGGTTATTGTGAACCGTTGATGAAGCATTGAGGCCGATATTATGCGCGCCCAGAGCAAAGGATGAATAGGAATATGCGCGTGTATAGCTCCCAAATGCAGAACTATTGGACCCGGAGGCCTCCGAACTGAAATTAGCCGCAAAGGAATAACCGCCATTAGCCAGAGTTTCTCCGTTGGTGGCGAAGGAATAGGCGCCTATCTGTCCTTGATCCCACACTGTGGAGATCGTTCCACCGGCACGGAATGCTCCTAAACTCTTATCGAAGAAAAAACGGTTGAAATTCAGCTCAGAAATATTCAAGTCGAGTGAATTCGAACCAAATACAAAGTCATCATTATCCAGGTCACCGGTGTTGTGCACCACCCCGGCAGTTTCGGTGAAAGCAGCCGATGAAGCCAGGTTGTCAAGTGGGATCCATGCACTACCGTTGTAACCTTCAAATGATCCGCTGTTGTAGCGCATCAGCCCGGGCTCGGGGCTTGTCGTGTTTCCGAGAAGCAGACCGTCGGTTGCCTCAAGTTTACCGTTAATTGCAACCAGATTGTTATCGAATTCTCCGTAAATGAGTGGTGAACCGCCGGCGGTGTTGTTGATGTAGAGTCGGTTATTTACCGAGCCGCTGGCGCCCGTATTGGCTCCAATGAATACGTTGCCATTTCCTGAAGCCATCGAACTTCCGGCATTGACCCCGATCATTACATTGTTGTCACCATTGGTCATAGATGGAGCGATATAGTCACCCATAAGCGTGTTACCCGATCCGTCGAGATCGAACCCCGCCTGAGTTCCCACGATGGTGTTGGAGTTTCCTTGCAGCGACTTACCAGCTTCGTATCCCAGTATGGAATTGTAAGAGCCGGTCGTCATTTCCGAGGATGCCCGATTACCAATAAAGGTGTTCAATGCTCCTCCCGTAATGCTGGCACCGGCATCATTTCCTACTGCCATGGCTGGCTGTGCCGGTAAATCAAAACTGAGGTTTTGGGTTGTGAAGGTATAGGTGCTTTGCAATTCGTTACCCAGGAAAATGGACACTTCATCACTGTTTGCAGTTGCATGTGTGGTGACCACCGTGTTTCCGTCGGTGTCCTGAATCATATCGCCGCTTCCGGAACCCGGCAAAGTCACCGTGTTTCCGTCTGATATGGAAAGTTCCTGTCCGCTCAATGATAGTACCTGAACCGGCGTTTGGATCAATTTCCAGGTACCATCGAAATAGCTGAATTGCTGAAGGTCGGTGTCGAAAACCAACAGTCCGGTTGCCGGACTCACAATAGCCGTTTTTTCGGTAGTGGTCATCCGGGGAACAAGGATTCCGGAGGTGGTGGACTGAACATCAAGGATAGCACTATTGTCTCCGGGTGCTCCGTCAAGATTAATAACCACATTTTGACTCTGGGCCAGGAGGGCCGTGAAGGAAAGGGCTAAGGTTAGGAAAAGTGTTCTCATGGTTGATCATTTTGCTACAGCTAAATTGCACACAAGGGGCAGAAGCAAAGGCGATCATTGAGTAACTGACCAAATAATTGAGTACCTGACAAGCTTATTTGAACCGATCCAGGAATTCATCTTTGCGCGACCGGGAAACACTGATGTGGGTGTCGTCATCGAGAACCACATAGCCCCCATCGCCACGTACAAACGATCGAATATTGGCACCGTTCACCAGATGAGAATGGTGGATTCGGATGAAGCCGTGTGGTGCCAGGACCTCTTCCAGATCCTTGAGGGTTTTAGACAAGACCATTTTCTCGCCAGAGGTGAAAAAGACAGTAGAATAGTTGCTATCGCTTTCACACCGCCTGATTTCCTCCGGGTAATGAAATTCGAATCCCGTTGCTGTCGGGATCGCGACCTTACCCATTTGGGCTTGTCCCAAATACTTCATCAATGACTCCAAAGAATGTGAAGTAGCGTTGTCATTCCGCCTAACCAAAAAACGATCTACAGCCTTACGCACATCGGTGTGGTTAACGGGCTTGAGTAGATAATCAACGGCACTCAACCGGATGGCTTCAATAGCAAATTGATCATACGCCGTCGTGAATATTACACCAAAACCTATTCGGGGCAGCCCGCGCAACAAATCAAATCCATTCATTTCAGGCATTTCGATGTCCAAAAACAACAAATCAATAGCGTTGTTGAACAAGAAATCCCGAGCTTCAATAGGGTCGTTGAAGAGACGAAGAATATTGATTTCCGGACAGGAGCGCTCGATTTCCCATTGCAGTGTCTCGGCTGCGTGTTTTTCATCGTCTACAATGATGGCGTTAATGGTTTTCATTAAAGTTGGGTATTTGAAGGGTGATACGCGTGCCTCTTACCGTTTGATCGGAATGAAAGAGTTCCTCAATCTCAAAGCGGAGCTCGCGGTTGTGCGTTGCATTCAGCAGCTCAATGCGCTCTTGGATAATATTCATTCCGTGCGATTTTCGGGTTTTGGTTGAATGTGTTTTGCTCTTTTTAGCTGCTGTGAGGCCAATTCCATTGTCTTCCACAATGCAAGTGAGCATATTGCCCGTGGCCGCAAACGAAACCAGCAGGCGACGATTCTCTTCCCGGGGCATTAATCCATGCCAAATCGAATTCTCACAAAAGGGCTGAATGAGCATAGGTGGGATCATGAAATGCTCAGGATTCGGGCAAGATTCACAATCTACAGTGAAGGTGAAGTTTTGTTCAAAACGCATGCGCTCCATTTCCAGATAGGTGTTGAGAAAATCTACCTCTTCACGAAGGGACACAAACTCAGTGCGGCTGTGGTTCAGCATTTTGCGAATCATGGTGCTGAACAGGGTAATATAGTCGGCGGCTTGCTCTCTTTCCGATTTGATGATGTAGTGTTTGATGCTATTCAAACTGTTGAACATAAAATGCGGATTCATCTGACTGCGCAGCGCGGTCATTTTTAACTCCGCAATGCGCCGCCCCTGATTGGCCATGCGCTCGTTCTCACGTCGGATGCTTCGCAACCTCCAGGTGAATAACAAAACGATTCCTAACCCAATGGCAACCACAACCAACGTGCGAAACCACCACGAGGAGAACCAGGGTGTTTCGACAAAAATGGATTTGGAAAGGACGTTGTTCCCCCCGGGGGGGCGTACTTCAAGGGTGTAGTTGCCTCCCGGAAAATTGGTGAATACCGAAAACCCATTCTGATCCGTGTGAATCCAGTTTTCGTCCAATCCTGATAAACGGTACTCCAACTGAAATCCGGTCTTTCGCAAATTGTCAGGAATGGTACACTGGAAACGGAAATCGTTGTTCCTCCAGGGAATGTTGATTTCCGAAATATGTTCCAATTCATAGAAGTTATAGTGCTCACCACCAATAATCTCCAATTCCTGAAAAACCGGCTCGCCTTTGGGTACGGAGGTAAGCAACGCATCGGGATGGAACGTTACGATTTTGTCGTCAACAGTCATCCAGATGTTTCCCTCGAAATCACACGACATTCCGAAAGTGACCAAATTGGTTTTTGGCAATCCGTCATTCAGACTAAACCACGTTTCTTCCTGGGTAGACAGATTCAGACACAGTAGTCCGCGATCTGTACCTGCCCAGATACGTCCGGAGTGATCCGAAACAAATTGTTGAAGCCAATAATTCTCTTTGTCTCCCAGGGTGAAAATGCTGTCAGATTTGGTGTTGTAGCCAACCAGACCGAGCATTTGTGTGCCATAAACAATGAGGGAATCATTGAGCATGAGGCTCTGATTGAGCATTGTTGGGGTGCGATATTCACCCAAATAAGGCGAGACTTCCACATTCGTGATGGTTGAATCCGGATTCACATAACCGCGGGCAAAATAGCTAGAGAACCACAAGGTGCCGTCGGGAGAATAGTGCGTGCCGCTCACAATGTTGCGCCGTTCATTGGTCTGTTGGGATGCATGAAACCATCGTGCAGACTGCGTGACCTCGTTGATTTCGTAGATGTAATCGTTGTAACCGTTAATGCAAATATGCTCGGGCGAGTGATACACAATGCGGTTGCTGGGGCGCAGGGAGTCAGTGCTCCAGTCAAAGGTATAGATGGGGTGCAAGGCGCCGGAAGGATCAAGCCGGTACAGCGACTTGCGGGTGAGAATAAGCGGGCCATCAGGGGTATCGATCATATCACTCACGAAAGGGGAGGGGTCATCGAAGGGGGTGAAATCGACCTCCCCTTTTATTTGTAGCGTTTCCCGGTCGAGTTTGAACAATCCTTTTTTGGAAGAGGCAGCCAGAACTTCGTTCATGCCCTCCATGTGGGCTACCCTGCGAAATCCATCAG
This sequence comes from Flavobacteriales bacterium, assembly GCA_020437755.1. Taxonomy (GTDB): domain Bacteria; phylum Bacteroidota; class Bacteroidia; order Flavobacteriales_D; family Sanyastnellaceae; genus JADFAK01. The sequence goes on along the minus strand of JAGQVX010000036.1, from coordinate 16,728 downwards.
CCCCGATGATGCGTTTCATTCCCGAATCTACTTCCAGAGTGCTGAATGCGTTTAAAGCGGGATCCCACACGCTCAGGCCCTGATTATGTCCGACCCATATGCGTCCGAGGTGATCCTCAAAGTGGGTCCTTACCTGGTTCGAAGGAATGGCGTAGTGCGAACCTTTCTCGATCCGTGTGTAGGAGCCGCTCGTGGACCTCGAAAACGTCCCGAATCCTTTTCCTACGGATGAAAATTGAAAGATGGTGTCTTTCTGAGAAAGCTCCAGAATTTGCGGAATGCCATTAATCTTATACCAGTTTCCGGTCTTTTTGCTCATTTCAAACACCCCATCGTAATAATGGGGAATAATGAGGGATGAATCCGTTTGTAACCCACTCCAGTAAATGAAGCCTTCATTGCGGCATTCTGAACAAACAAATTCCGTTGAACTCCCCGAGGTGATGTCCAGTCGGGATATACAAGTTGTACCACCACTCCACATAATGTTGGGGTCGGAAGCATCCTGCAAGAGCCATGTTATGCCGCGGGCTTCCCTTGTGTGGTAGCGTTTGAACGTCCCGGTCTCAACATCAAGCACACTTATACCACCTTCCGATGGTACCAAATGCTCATATCCAACCCATATCCGACTTTGTTGGTCTTCAAACAATACCTCCGCCCGCACACGATCGGGAGCGCCTTCAGCCCGGTCTGCGTAGCGTTGAAATGTATCTGTAAGCGGATCGTACTTGCACAATCCACCTTCTGTGGCAATCCAAAGCACTCCGCTGCGGGAACACAAAATGTCATTCACTTTTCCATCGGGCAGGGAGGAGGGGTCATCCGACGGTAGGTAGGTGTCAAATGATTTTCCGTTGAATCGGGCCAATCCGTGCAGCGTGCCTACCCATATAAATCCGGCCCTATCTTCAGCAATGCAGCGGATGTTCTCATGAGGTAGCCCTTCGGACACCGTAAAATGCACGAAGTGAGAGTTTAACGGATTTTGCCCGCCAACCCGCACAACCATAAAGACACACAAAATCAGTACAATCCGTGAAATCTGCATTTCGGTCCAATTTCGGGAGATAAAGTAACAATCTATCCGCGAATTGAAGGGAATCAATGAGTAATCAACCAACCTGCTGAGCAATTGACCAACAAATTGGATGGACTTATGGGTTGTTTGGCAAAAGTGTGTAAGACATTCGTCAAATGGTAAACAAAAGAAAAGCCGCTCAAATGAGCAGCTTTTCTAAAGTGATCAGACCGATGAGGGTGTGCATTCAAATCATTCACATATTGAACCGAATGCGCTGAGAAACATCAGCAGATCGGATGTGTCCACTACAAAATCGCCATTGAGGTCAACCGTGCACTCTCCCGATGAGCCAAAGCCACCGAGAAATATCAATAAGTCACTTGTGTCGATAGTTCCGTCCCGGTTATAGTCGCCCGGACAACCCACCACGATGTCGTTGGGGGTCACCGTCATTTGTATCCTGCTCGGAACCGACCATACGTTGTCATCACTCACTGTTCGCACGTACAGGTAGTGCTCCCCGGGGGCAATGCCAACCGTAGAGACCACATCGCATGTTTGGGCCGTGGTGCCGGCATTCAAGGTGTTCAAGGGTTCACCATTTCCAACACCGGGATCCGTATCCCAAAAGTATTCGCCACCAACAATGGTTCGGGCTATGTAGATGGATCGCTCATAGGTAGTCCCGAAAGATCCGTTTTTCGTGCGCACACGCATGTATAACTTGTGCAACCCGGAGGTGAGTCCGGTATTGTCCACTGAAATACTTTGATCCATAAATTGAAACTCCGATGACAAGGTGAAAGCCACGCCATTCCCTACACCGGGGTCCGTATCCCAAAAGTACTCCCCTTCGTAGAACTCACCTTGTACGTGCACCGTGGTCCAACGCACCGGACTCCAGGCCCCATCGGCACCTTTGATTCGGATTCCCAGTTGGTGTTTTCCTCCCGAAATTCCGGCACTCGATACAGCCAGGTCGGTGTCGATGTTCAGATCGGTGGTATTCAAGGTCACCGGTGTGCCGTTTCCGACTCCGGGATCAGCGTCCCAGAAATACTCCGCCTGATTAATATGGCGCACGTACACCAAGTTGGTACGGGTGATTCCCCAACTTCCACCTTGGAGTTTAACACGGGTTCCCAATTGATGCGTTCCTTCGGATAGTCCGGCGGTGGAGATAGGTATATTAGCGTCGAGCGTGCTACCGGGTGGGATCGATACCGCTGTTGCCAAACCTACCCCCGGGTCGGAATCCCAGAAGTATTCGAATTGATCAATGATCTGGGCATTCGCCAAATGCGCCAACGCCACAGTCACGACCATGATTATGATTCGTTTCATGTCGATTCGTTTTTAGTTAGTACTCATTAAACGATCGACTATTCGTGCGCTTCGCTGATAATGTTAACGTTGAAAGTTGAGTTGGCCGGTACGGTGTTTCCTCCGGGAACATTGGCCGAACGAATGATGGGAATTGCCGGCTCGCCATCCTTACGATACACGCCATCGCCTCCATAAACACCAATGTCATCACCGCCAATTCCATTTCCGATCCCCGGAGAGCCGGCATCGAGTTCATAGTCATTCGTGAAGCTAAACAGTCCCACTCCGGCATTGGTAAACATCGGATCAACTCCTTCGAAATTGGTACCGTTGGGAAAAATATTCAAGGAGCCATCAAAGCTGATGTTTGCAAAGAAGTTATTGGTTGGTCCCGCGCTGCCAACGTTGCGACCAATTACAATATTGTTGGAAAAAACGGTGTTATCGCAACCACCAAGAAGGGCAGTTGAACCTGCCGAAGTACCAAGAAATAAGTTGTTGCTGATCTGGCAGTTGTCGGCGTAGTAAATCAACCCATTAAAGATGTTGTTTTGAATAATACAAGTAAAGAATCCATTACCTGTAGTCGAAGTCATGACATTACCAGCATCAGTGAATACGTTTCCTTCAAAGATGCCATCCGACCACACATCATTTGAAGTATATATGCGGTAATCGATGATACACCTTCTCACCTGCATGCCGCTGATGGCATTTGTCGAAAGTCCCGATGATAATTCGTTGAAGCGTATACCAATGATTGCGCTACCACCAGCCGCAGCATCGTCAATATCGATGTCGTTCAATACCGCATGTGCCCCGAGTAATCCACCGGTTACATTGTAGCCCGGACCAATAATAGCCAGTTGCTTGGAGAGGACGATATTCCCATAGTTCAAAAGAGTAGGAGCGAGGTACAAGGTGTCTCCCGGCATTGCTGCGTCAATCGCATTCTGCAGATCGTCGTATTCTCCCGGACTAGGAGTGTCATTATTGACATTAATAATCGTGGCCGATGAAACGCCACAAATAGCCATGAACAGGCCAACGCATAGTAAATTAAGTGTTTTCATAATGTGAATGATTAAGGTAAACCCCAAATTTGGTAACTCCACTACGCTCTGAAAACACCCCAAGTGATAATCTCGCCCTACCCCAAAGGGTAGTTTTTCTACGTTTTCAGGTCGTAAAGACTGAATCCATGCGCTTTGACTTATTTTCGGGGTATGAAGTGGTGTGCGATAATAGGGTTGTGGCTGTTGCTATGCTGCCATTCGGCAAATGGTCAGCAGCTCCTGTTTCGGAACTATACCACGGAAAATGGATTGTCCAACAATGATGTCCAGGCTATTTATCAGGATAGTGCAGGTTTTATCTGGGTGGGCACGGCCAACGGATTGAATCGGTTTGACGGCAGGAAGTTTCGCTTGTTTTCAACGGCCAACAGCGCCATTTGCGGGGATCGCGTCACGGTGTTGTGTGAAGCGGCACAAGGCCAAATGGCTATCGGAACGCGAGAGGGAGGCGCTTGTCTGATCCATCCGGCAACACTGCAATTTTCTCACATCCACATTCCGGAGAATGGAAGCGCCTTGCATATGCACGTCAAGGAAATGTGTATGGACGCTGAGGGTGCTTTGTGGATTGCTACGGAGCGCAACCAATTCTATCAATGGAAATCCAACAACAAAGGGCGCTACTTCGAAAGTCAACAGTTGCAAACTCCCCTGCGCCGTATTGACGCGATGATCCGAAAATCGGATGGTACGCTCGTGGCGGGAATGCTCGCCAAAGGAGCCATATTTTGGGACGGGAGCGACTGGACCGACAAGGACATCCCCGACTATTTCCCATACCCATGTCACACCATCAACGACTTCACTGAAGATGCACAGGGCAGACTCTGGGCCGGGGGTTGGGACAATGGTCTGCACCTCATGCATGATGATGGAACCACAACGCTCATGGCTGTTTTGGATGAAGAATTTTCCTTTTCAGGGGAAGAAATTCAGGCCTTACAAGCCCGCGAAAACCAAGTATGGATCGGAAGTCGATACAGTGGTTTGTTTGTATTCAATACACTGGATTCCAGTCTGATACATTGCGCTCCCGAAGTGAATAATCCCAATTCGATTGCCTCCACACAAGTCAATTGCTTGTTGCGTGATCGCGATGGACGGATTTGGATTGGGACCGACAAGGGCATCTCGGTCTATGACCCTATGGAGTTTCAGTTTCAGACCCATTTTCTGGAAGCCCGCCCGGCTTCAGCCAAAGCTTCCGATAGGGTGCATTGCTTTGCAGAGTGGGGGAGTGAGTTGCTCATAGGTACCCAGCATGGCATTTGGCGAATGCCAGAAATTGGAAAACCCATGGAATTCAACCCTGTTGAGCGGCATGGTGCTCAAGATCAGGTGTTTAGTTTGCATACCACCACCAATGGATCCTTGCTTGTCGGAACAAATTCATCGGGATATTTTTTGGAACCCAATGGCGAGATTCGGGAGTTCGAGACCTTCATTTCGAGGGGCGGCGGCCGACAAGGTTTCGATTTCTTCAACCTTCAAGCCATGCGCATTCGCGATATCGTCGAAACGCAAATACTGGGCAGAGAGGTGTACGTTTTTGCCACCTACGGGAACGGGCTCACCATATTTGACAAGGAAAAGAGCGCCGGATTTGCGGTGTATGTCTCCAAAAAAGAGGAAAGCAACTACCGATCGGTGGAGAACCTGATTTCTAAGATCTTTGTCGACTCCCAAGAGCGCATGTGGCTTTGTGGTGACGCGTTCGGATTAATCGTGGATCCGCTGGTTGTGGATTCAACCAAGTGGACAACCTTGTGGCAGGAAGCACATGGCAAATCGTATCGATACACAGGTGACTATTTACTCGTTGTCCAAATTAATCCCGCCTGGCAAGCCCTGCTCGACGCTCAAATCATCGCAACGGATGTCGTGGAATGGGGGCCGGATGAGTATTACCTTTCCACCGTGGGCAAAGGTCTTGTCCACGTGTTCACCGAACCTGAAATCCGTTTAGAGTACATTCCGGAAAGCAGCGCCATTATCGACGGACTGGAAAAAGATGACAACGGTACGCTATGGGCGGTGGCCGATGGCGATATCCACCGCTACCATCCGGCTACGGAGCAATGGCTGCGGTTCAGTCCGGCGGACGGCTACCATTATTCAGGGGTATCGGGAGACCTGTACCGCACGCAGGACGGATTGTTCTACGCAGGAGGTGATGGATTTGTGGTTTCGTTTCGTCCGGAAGATTTAAGCATCGACAACGATCCTGAGCAAGCTCTGATTTCCGGGTTGTCTGTTGCCGGTGCATCGGTCGATGAGCTCTTGAGTGTTTCCGATTTGGAGTTGACGTCAACCAATAACAGCATTTCCTTTTCGGTGGCTATGCTGAACTATACCAACCCCAATCGCAACCGCATGCGCTATCGGCTGGTGGGGCTGGAAGAGGAATGGACTGAAACCAGCACAGGGGAAATCCGATACACCGAACTTCCCGGTGGTGAGTACACTTTTCAGGTGATCTGCGCCAACAATTACGGGATATGGAATGAGACCCCCGCCGAGTATTCCTTCTCGGTGCTGCCTCCGGTTTACCGTCGTGTGTGGTTTTGGCCGCTGTTGTTTGGTTGCTTCCTTCTGCTGGGAGTGCTCTATTACATTCGTGAACGTGAGTCCTGGAAGCGCCTGGAGAAAACCCGCATAGCCAGTGAAGTCAGTGGTCAGGAGGCTGAGCGTGAGCGAATTGCGCGCGAACTGCACGACGAAGTAGGTACCCGTTTGAGCGTGCTGAAACTATACCTGTCTTCCATCAAGAAACTTTCAGATGAAAATGAGAAAGTACGCGATGTTTCAGGGAAAGCGCAGGAAGTGATCGATGAAGGAATGACTGATCTGCGCAACCTCCTCCAAGACATTAATCCGGGTGCGGTACAGCGATTTGGTTTATTCCGGGCCATTGAAAACCTGGTTCACCGAATCAACGATACCAATGAGGTGAGCATGACGCTCAGTTTGCCTTCGCAATCCGTACATCTGGATGAAGAAACAGCCCTGGCCCTTTTCAGGGTAGTGCAGGAGTTGATGAACAATACCTTAAAACACTCTACCTCAAAAGAAGCTTCTGTGACATGCGAAGTACTGTCTGCCGGATTGAGAATATCGTATTGCGATGAAGGAGACCACCAGTGGAAGGGCAATTCGGGTTCATCCCAGGGAATGGGGCAGATCAACATTCAGAACCGCCTGCGACTTATCGGCGCCAGAGGTTTTTGGAACAAGGAAGGGTGTTTTCAGATAGATTTGCCTTTGGCTGATGGAGAAAAGCAATGAAAGAAACCCCCACATATCGCCTCCTGCTTGTGGATGATCATCAGATGTTTCTGGATGGTCTTGAACTCCTCTTGCAACTGCATGACGACATCGAAATCGTTGGGACAGCGTTGAATTATGATTCGGCGTTGGCCAAGGCAATGGAGCACCGGCCTCAGATCGTTATTACCGATCTGAATATGCCTGGACGGGATGGAGCCATGCTTATCGCTCAGCTTAAATCCGAAATGTCGGGAGTGAAGTGCATTGCACTCACTATGCTGGATGATTACGCCTCAGTCAACAACGCGATACAAATGGGGTGTGATGGGTACCTGTTGAAGAATTCAGGGGGAACGGAGCTGTATCAGGCGATCATTGCCGTTTCGGAAGGTGGGAAGTACCTGACTCCTCAAATCAACATGCTGCTATCTCGCCGTGCCGGGACGCCAGACTTGAACGATATCCTCACAGCGAGGGAGAAAGATGTGTTGAAGCTAGTTGTAGAAGGTATGTCATCGGTGCAAATGGCTGATAAACTGCATGTTAGTGTGGATACGATCAAATTTCACCGCAAGAATCTGCTCTCAAAGCTGAATCAGCCCAATTCTGCGGCTTTGGTGAAATTTGCCATGGACAACCATTTGGTGGATACCTGAACCTTTTTCAAAGCAACTACTTGATCGAAACCCTTTGACAGAGCGTCTTTGGCGGCAATTCAACAATACGCGATAATGGTTGTGATAAAAATGAGATACTTCCTATCTTTGTGAGGAAACCAGATAATCAATGTAATCTGCCGTTTGCTGGAAAACGGTAACAAGCTAAACGTTAATCAAATGCATTATTCTACACTTTCTCTGGGCAAGCGCATCTTTGTTGTGCTCCTTGCTCTGGTGGGTATTGGGCAATCGGCAATTGCTCAGGACCACTCCGTAGCTCGCGAATGGAATGAGGTGCTCCTCGAAGCCATTCGTGACGACTACGCCCGTCCAACCGTTCACGCCCGTAACTTATACCATACGTCTCTTGTGATGTATGACGCATGGGCCGCATACGACAGCGAGGCAAAGCCATTCTTTCTGGGTGAGAACACGGAGGGATTTATTGTTCCGTTCGATGGAGTGGTGATCCCCGAAACCGATGAAGAAATCCAGGCAGCTCAAGAAGAGGCTGTGACGTACGCGGCTTACCGCCTGCTTTCACACCGATTCACCAATTCACCGGGTGCTAACTTGTCCCAGGCACGTTTCAACAACCTCATGAATGAGTTGGAATACGACATGAACTTTACGTCAACCGACTATGTCAACGGTCCGCCGGCTGCTTTGGGTAATTACATTGCAGAGCAGATGATTGAATTCGGACTCGACGATGGTTCGAATGAAGAGGGTAACTACGAGAATGAATACTACCTCACCATCAACCCCTGGTTGGTAATGGATGAGTACGGTAACCCAAACATGAACGACCCGAACCGATGGCAGCAACTGAATATTGCCACGTTTATCGATCAGGCGGGTAATGAACTCACGGTGATTCCCGACTTCCTGAGCCCCGAATGGGGAAATGTGGTGCCATTCGCTTTGACCGATTTCGAAAAGACATTCCATTACCGAGATGGTGAGCAATACATCGTTTACCACGATCCCGGTTCTCCGGCGTTGCTCGATACACTGAGCGCAAGTGACTTCGAGTCCTACTACAAGTGGGGACACAGCCTTGTGGCCGCGTGGTCATCGCATCTGGATCCTACGGATGGCGTAATGATCGATATTTCGCCGATCTCGATTGGTAATATCCAGAGCTACCCCGATACATACGCGGAGTACCCTGATTTCTACGATTGGGAAAATGGTGGTGATGCCAGCGTTGGTTGGGGACCTACCAACCCGGTGACCGGAGAAGCCTACGAACCACAAATGGTTCCTCGTGGTGACTACGGTCGTGTGTTAGCTGAGTTTTGGGCAGATGGTCCGGACTCGGAAACCCCTCCCGGACACTGGTTTACCATTCTGAACTATGTTTCTGACCACCCGGATCTGGTGAAGAAATGGAACGGTCAGGGAGAGGTACTCTCGAATTTAGAGTGGGATGTGCGTTCATATCTCGTTATGGGTGGTGCAATGCACGACTGTGCTATTGTAGCCTGGGGTATCAAAGGCTGGTACGATTATGTGCGTCCGGTTTCAGCCATTCGGTTCATGGCCGAACAAGGTCAGTCAACCGATCCCGATGGTGCAAGCTACCATCCACAAGGAATTCCCCTCGTACCGGGATTTATTGAACTGGTAGAAGCAGGTGATCCATTGGCAGGTGATAACGATGAATTTGTTGGAGATATCAAACTTCGCGCGTGGAAAGGACCGAACTATATCGAGAATCCTGCAATTGATCAGGCCGGAGTAGATTGGATCCTCGCCGGAAATTGGTGGCCTTATCAACGTCCAACATTCGTGACGCCTCCTTTTGCAGGTTATATTTCAGGACACTCAACGTATTCACGTGGTGCCGCAGAGGTTATGACCCTCATGACCGGAAGCGAGTTCTTCCCGGGTGGAATGGGCATTTTCGACGCTCCGCAAAATCAGTTCCTCGTGTTTGAGGAAGGTCCGTCAATGGATATCGAATTGCAATGGGCGTCGTACCGTGATGCATCGGATCAGTGCAGCCTCTCGCGTATTTGGGGTGGTATTCACCCTCCATGTGATGATATTCCCGGACGAAAATTGGGTATGATCATCGGACCTGAAGCGTATGATTATGCTATGGTCAATATGGAAGCTGCCAATCCTCGAATCGAAATGCTCACTACTTCTGTTGATGTAGTTACCGATGCCGATGCAGGAAGTACATTCACCGTTACTGCGGTTTATGACAAGCCCATGGATATGTTGTCTACTCCCGGAATTTCATTCCCTTCAGATGATGTGAGCGGTACATTGACATTGGCTAGTACGGATTGGATCAACGACAGCACCGCCGTATTCACTTTTGATGTGATAGACGGTGAAGAGACCATCCTCGGAATCAAGACGAAGATCATGAGCGCTGAAGACATGGATGGCAATAAGCAAATTGTTCACCTGGAAGGTGAGTTGTTTGGCATTGACAATGAAAACCCAATGACCGATATGACCGTTGCCAACACCGATTTACTCACCGATGCTCAGGTTGGAGCAGGAAGCTATGCACTGTCCATCACGTTTAATGAAAGCATGGACACTTCAGTCAATCCTGAATTCACATTCCCTGATGAAGATGCATCAGCTTCGTTGTCGATCAATGATGCAATGAGCGGTTGGGATGATGACATGAACTACACGGTCGTTTTCGATTTGGCGGATGCCAATGAAGATATTGAAGACATCGACTTCCTCGTAACCACCGCTACGGATGCGGTAGGAAACGTATTGGTAGAATATACTGAAGTAGACGGGCTGGATGTGGACACCAAGAATCCATCGCTTTTCTTACTGGCGGCCAACACCTACAATGTGGACTTGACCAATGTAGGTTCAGCCACGTTCTCGTTGATCGCTATTTTCGATGAGGAAATGGATCAGGACCTTACTCCCGATTTCTCCTTCCCGGTTGAAGATCCATTGGCCAATACACTTACCTGGAATGAAGGCGAGTCGTCATGGATCAATCCTACTACCTACATCGCAAAATACGATGTGACCAATAGCGAAGAAGTACTGGCTGATATCGATGTGACTATTGCCGGACTCACCGACTGGGTGGGCAATGCGCAGCTTGCAATGGAGGTTGCTGATCACTTCAATATCAGCATGGTGATCGTAGGCGTAGAGGAAACCGACGGCATCGGACTGGTTTCTGTGTATCCGAACCCTGTTCCGGGAGGTGAGGTGTTTACCGTTGAGGTGGAAAATATGCCTTCAACCATGAATTTGATGATTTACACCACGCTGGGTCAGGTGGTTCGCTCCGAACAAGTAAACGCTTCAGGCAACCGCCTGGAGTTGAGCACCGCCGGCATGGCTTCCGGAAACTACTTCGTACATCTGTACAGTAGCGAAGGTCAAGCCGTTTTCCAGTTGGAAGTGGCGAAGTAAGAGAATAAGACATTCGTCAAATGGAAAAGGGAGCAGCCGGGAGGCTGCTCCCTTTTTAGTCAATGGGACAAAATGGTCGGAGTAAATGAGCATTGTGATCGTGAATTGGCAGATCGTTGAGAAGAATTAAATCGTACCGTTGATCACTTGGTTTATTTACGGTATTCGTAATGAGCTTGATAATAGTTTACAATATTTGTAAACTTTTTGTATTTTTATCGTATGTATATAGTTGAGGTCTCTTCCGGGGATAAGCATGAGGTTTTAGTGTTGCCTGTCGAAGAGTCTGACTATAAACAACTCACAAAGACGCGGTTTTACTTCGCCTGGAAAGCAGAGGTAGCTTATGAAGTGTACAAATTGCTGCTCATCCGCACCGGCGAGGTGCTTGGACTGGTTTCGTTGGAAAGGATTCCCGAAGAGTGGAGGGTTCATATCCGGCTCTTATCCGTTTCCAAAGAGAATGCGGGCAAACACAAAAAGTATGACAGGGTAGCCGGAAATCTGATTGCTCATGCGTCCAAAATTGCTGTACGAAGTTATGCCGAGCTAGCTTGTGTGTCGCTGAAGCCAAAATCTCACATAGCTCAGCATTACATAGATCAATATGGAATGAGGAGAACGGGTATGACACTCAGTCTGGAAGTGCCCGAAATATTGGACTTGATAAGTTATTACAGCCATGACTAATAAAAAGAATAAGAAGTACGATGAAGATGTTGAGTTCGGTGTGGACTCAAGATATGCTTCATCCAAAGAGTACGACTCAGAGGCAGCTTCCTTGATGGAGGCCCGCTTGAATCGAATGAAGAAATTATCTGGCAGTCAAATCATACGTGCCCGGCTGATTCAATTGAAATTGCAAATGGATGAATATCTGAATCAACCGGTATATGACAATAGAAATCACTTTTCCGAGTTTCTGAAGAGGTATATTGATACCGTATACTCTGCGAGAAACAAGTTTGCACACGACATTAATATAGACGCAACGAAGCTCAGTCAGGTGATTAACAACCACCGTGAACCACAGGAAGAATTCATAATGAAGCTGATGATTCATTCTGAAATGGTATATCGTGATATTTGTGACTTTCAAAAGAGAACCTGGTATCAAGTTTATTACCAGGAAAAAATTTGCGATGCAATGTCGAGTCAGGATGAGTGGAGGCCAAAAATTGAAAAAGAAGTAAAATTGAGTGAGTCCCGACTGTAACGATTTTCACCTTTGACTAATTGAGATATTCATTAGTGCGCTCCTCAAAACAAGATTCAAGTACTACCCACCCTAATTATACAAACTGCATGAGATTCAACTTCTGGCTGTTCTTCTTCTTACTGATCCTCGCATTTTCCTCAAGTGCCCGGGACTTATCTTCTTACGAAAAACCCATCGCACTTCAATTGTATTCCGAGACCCTCGGTGATTCCGTGAGCGTGGAAATCACCGTCCCATCGGAATTGAAGAGTCAATCGAATCGGGAGTACCCGGTTGTTTACTTGTTGGACCAACAGTTGCGCAGCAATTACACCTACAATCTGAGCACTATTGACTATCTCAGTTCGCTGCAATGGATGCCCAAATCCATCATTGTGGGTATAGCTTTTTCAAGGCGAAGCAGAATTTCCTGGACGGTTCCCAATGCGTCGGGCGGCAGGGCCGATGATCTGATTGCTTTTATGGAGACCGAGTTACTCCAGGTATTGAAAAAGGATTATCCCATCGCCGATTTCCATCTGCTCGTCGGACATTCGCGCACGGCGATTTTTTCTTCTTATGCTTTATCAAAAGATCCCGATTTTTTCAATGGGGCAATTGCCAGCAGCGTGTCTAATTTCGACTTCGGCAGTGCCTTGCAACAAGAGCAGTTTGACCAGTTCCTGAAGGAGATGGGGTCAAGCACTCATAAGTATTTCTACTATTTCTCTACCGGGGAAGAACAGTACGGCGATTTGCACGAAGCCGCCGTTGATACGCTCCATGCCTATTTCATGTCCCGGGAACTGCCTCACAATCTGGAATGGAAGTTCTACAAGCATCACGTCGCTCATGAGCTTACTCCCGGACTCACGGTAGCCAATGCCCTAAGTGAAATCTTCAAGGAATACGGACGAAGAATAGATGTCTGCTTTTCTTTGGCCAAAGAATCGCCCCAGAAAGTGCCTTGGGACGACTACCTCGGGGTGTACGCTTCCATTTCCGAAGATTTGGGATTCGAGATTTTACCGGCGGAGCTCTTCTTCAACAGCATCGCCTCCATGTACTACAACGATTACGATGGTATCTATAGAGACAACAGCCTACACTTTACATTGGATATCCTGCTTAAAGCCATTGAAACGTACCCCGGTGAATTCAGCTACTACAGTTGGATCGGTGAAATCTATATATCCCTCAACGAGGTGGAAAAAGGAAACCAATTCCTCAATTCCGCAATCGACATTTTGAATAACGACGACTCTATATCCGAGACGGATCGAGCAGCATTTGTGCTCGAGATTCAAGAGTTGAAGGGAGGGGAATAGCCTTATTTCTGCCCGGCAGCGCCCAAGCCCTGCTCAACCGACAAAAGTCAATTGCACCACAAACGGAATACGTAAAGAAGCCCCAATATCTCCTACCGCACTACCGTCAAATTCCCATGGTACTCCACGCCATCATTACGCACTAAAATAAAGTAATACGTCCCTTCGCTCACGTCATCGGCTGCCCAGTTATTGCGGTAATCCTCTTCTTCAAAAACCAGGCGACCCCAACGGTCGAAGACCTTCAGGCTGCTTCCCGGGAAGTACTCCAGATCCTCAAAAACCAACAGGTCATTTACCTGATCGCCATTCGGGGTAATAATATTCGGTACCACAATTTCACAAGGCACAATTTCCACGTCGCGTGAGTCTTCGTTTCCACACAAACCGCCAATGGTGTACGTAATCTCCAATGTGCCTTCTCCGGCCATGCTCAGGTCAATAACCCCACTCTGCGGATCAATGCAGCCCAGGCAGTTGGCCGACCAAATACCACCTCCCTGGGCAGATTCTACGTCGTAGGTTACAGCATCCAGACAAATCTCTTCCGGAAGTGTAATAGTCGCGTCGGCGAGGGAAAGGACGTTGACCGTGATTTCATCCTCGTCGCTGCAAACACCTGAAATCGCGTAGGAAACGTCAAAATTCCCCGATCCACTCACCTGAGGGTCGAAGTTTCCGGTTTGGTCGATGCAGTTGCCGCACTCAGCCGACCAGCTTCCACCATTGTCGGCACTGTTTAAATTGAGTACTTCTCCTGTCTCACACAACGTCGTGTTGCCGCTGATGGTAGCATCTACCGATTCAACCACTTGTATCGTTGTCGATGAGCCTTCAGCGCACGGTGAGGAATAGTCGTACACGATGTCGTACGTTCCCGCACCGGCAATGGCGCCGTAAAAAAGTCCGTTGGCGTCAATGCATCCGCCACAAGAAGACGACCACGTTCCGCCAGGTTCTGAGGCCGTAAACTGGAAGGTGGATGATTCACAAATGGGCGGTGAGGAGTTGACCGAAGCCACCACCAAATCTTCCACGACTACTTCCAATTCAACAGTGGTCCAGCAGTTGTTTCCTCCGCTGTATTCCAAAGTGTACGTGCCGGGATCGGCCGACTGAGGGTCAAAGGTTCCGCTGCCGGCATCAAAACAGTCGCAGTTGACATTCCATACACCGTTCGGTACGTTGGTAGTGTACGTTGCCACATCATCGGTAACACACAAAATATCCGGACCGTTGATGTTGATTTGCGGATAAGCCTCTACCACAATGTCAATGGTTTCCGTAATCAGTCCGCATACCGACGGCAGCGAATAGGAAACTTCGTACGTTCCGGCGTTCAGGTCGGTGAAGTCGAAGATGCCCGTTTGATCCACACAACCTCCACAATCGGCCTCCCATGTTCCCTCGGGCTGGTCAAATTCGATCTGATATGCGTCGCTCCCCACGCAAAAGTTGTTGTTGGGTTCAATGAGTCCGGGATTCACTCCATCGTTGAGAACGGTAAGCGTAATGCTGTCAATTTGAAAATACTGCGCGTAGGGATCCAGGTTGTCCGGGTCAAACGAATCCACGCAGAACGGAACATTCTGGATAGCTCCGGCAAACATGGTAGTGTCCACCACCACGGAATCATCAGGTGTGGTAATGGTAATCCACGCACCGTTCCAGCCCGTACCAAATCCACTGATCATCTCAAGGTTGTAGCAGTCGTTGTCCAGACAAACGGTGCCCTGATAGTTGGAGTTACCCGTGAGGATATTGGTCCCGTTTTCGTTCTCGATATTCCATACTACGGAGTTCGGATTGCTGCTCGTGGTAACGGTAATGTTGTATTCCACGCAGGTATCGCTGCCATCTCCTTCGCAGAAGTCGCAATCCAACGCTGCCACATAAGTTGTGGTTGAGTCCGGACAAACCTCAATAGAATCACCTGTGCCGATTTCAACGCCGTCGGCAAACCAGGTCAGATCGTTCAAAGCAGCTCCGTTCGGAGTGAAGCGCCAGGCTTCATTGGTAGTTGACCAGTTGCCTGTATTACGTCCTGCCGGTACAAATCCGGTGTTTCCGGCCTGATTCTGGATGCCAATAAGGGTATTTCCACCGTTCCACCCGCCGCAAGAAGGCTTGTTGACGATGTACACCTCAATAATATTCGTGGTTTCGTATAAAACCAACTGGGCTGAAGTTTGAACCGAAGTGCAGCTAAACAGACATACCGCATTGTAGTTCACTACAAACGTCCGGCAAGGAGCTGTTCCCTGAACACTCCAGCGCACGCTTCCACAGGTGGCCGGATTGATGTCGTGGTACGGACAAAAAATGGCATTTGTGGGTAACTGTGCACTCGGACATTGAGCCGAAAAAGACCAGGGACAATAGGCATTGGCGCTCCCTGCATTGAAGGTGCACACGCCGTTCGAGCCTACCACGATATTGCTGTAGTTGTTGCCAAAGAACGAGAAGGTAAATCCCATGTTCAGCAAGGCCGAATAAATATCATCCGTAGCTCCAATAATCGAAGTTCCGGTAGTGAGGGCGTAAGGTGGCGCCGGATTCGGAATGGAGGATATAACGTAGGTGTTGGTTGCATTCAACTGACCATATTCGGCCGATAGGGTTGTGCATGAAGAGTCGCAGGAAACTTGAAAATCTTCGCCGGCATAAACCGGGGGGAAACAGTCAGCCTGACCACGCAGCGTGTGCACCAGCACACAAGCGCAGAGTAGAGTATAGATGGTTTTCATGGTCAGGAAAAGGTACTGCTTTTCCCGAAACTGACAAGAACAAAAGAATAGTTTGCTACACTAGTCGTTTTCCAGCATTTTCCGTCCTTCCGCGATGTCCACTGCGATATCGGCAGGTGATCGTGGCCAATCGATGGGCATATTTTCGATCTCTTCGCGCACAATCTGAGCCACCATCGCACGCATCACCTTCTTGTCATCGGCCGGAATAATGTGCCAGGGAGCGTGCTCGTGTGCCGTGGCGTTGATGGCTTCGGCGAATGCCGACTGGTACGCACTCCAATGCTTGCGTTCCTTGATGTCTTGCAGTTTAAATTTCCAGTGCTTTTCCTGTTCCGCCATGCGGTCGAGGATGCGCCGTTCCTGCTCTTCAAACGATACATTCAGAAAAAACTTCACAACGCGCGTCCCGTTTCGTACGAGGTGACGCTCCCAGTTGTTGATGTCCTCAAAGCGGTTGGTCCAAAAATCGGCCGGAATATCTCCTACTTCGCGAATGCCGGGCAAATTTTGGTAAGTGATGAACTCCGGGTGAACGCGCGTCACAAGCACTTCCTCATAATGCGAACGATTGAAAACGCCAATCCTCCCTTTTCCGGGCAATGCCTTATTCACGCGCCACAAAAAATCGTGACTCAGCTCTTCCTCGGTGGGTTTTTTAAACGAGTACACGTATACGCCCTGCG
>JAGQVX010000035.1 GCA_020437755.1 Flavobacteriales bacterium | reverse complement strand
CTCATATCCGCAACTGGCTAGCCTTCCTCGCAATGGCACTTTTCATGGTCTCATCGCTGATTTCCTGCGTGTCGCAAAAAAGAGGATACGACTACAAAGGGCATTATAAGCGCAATAAATCGGGCGGCAAGGTGGTGATCAAAGACCTCACGCGCTACAAATGCGGTAGTGAGAAACGTCGCTAGTCGGATTGTCCGACTCCCCTATTCTATGATAATTCGCTTGATCACGCTCCGGTTTCCGGTGCTCAGGTGCAGTACATAAAGCCCGGGCGACAGGCCTTCTGCACGCCATTCCCGGTGATTTCCGTGCGTGTGCCATTCACTTTCCAGTTTACGACCATCCACGGTGCATACTTCAATATGCGTGTCAACAGGTACTCCCGACACGTGCAGCGTTTCCGGCGCAACGAGTGGAACCGGAAAGACTTCTATGAAGTCGGAATACAGTTCCTGCGTCAGGGTCGGACAAGAAAAATCATCGGTTTGGAGGGTGCATCCGTTGGCGTCGGTGAGCGTGGCGATGTAGCTGGCTGTGGTATCGGCATTGCTGAGCACCGGCCCTTCGTCTCCCGAGCTCCATTGCCATTCGTACGGTGGAATTCCGCCATTGGCCGCAACTTCAATACTGAGTGCTCCCTGGACACATTCCAATTGGATCAGTTCCCATTCGAGTTCATCGGGTATGGTCACAAAAAAGCTCCATGAGGTATCGCATCCGTTCGCGTCGGTAATAAGCCATTGGTGCCATCCGGCAAATAGGGAATCAGTGTTGTCTTGCTGGAAGTCAATCGAATACGGCGCCGTTGCCCCTTCCACCAGCAGCGTATCGAATAGCGGGAACGTGCCAAAACAAAGTGCGGGATCCATAGACATAGCGATATCCCACGCGTCGGGCTGACCTACTTCCACAGCTTCCGTTAAGGTACATCCTGCACCTGAATGAATGGTGTACTGGTAGATCCCTGCTTCCAACTCAACAAGCTGCACTCCTTCCATTCCTGCTTCCCACTGCACCACCCAGGTACTATCACCCGGAAACAGTTCAATGGCTCCATCGCTTCCTCCCGGACATTGCACGGGGCTCACCTCTGCCACAGGAATATCGACAGGATCAAGCACAATCCAAAGCGTATCGGAAACCCCAACAAAACCGAAGTCGTTGGCTGCTTCTGCCACATACGCACCCGGTTGCGTGAGCCATACTGTATCAGCCACCAATCCGGTATTCCAGGCTCCTTCAACAGCATTAACGAGGTACACCTGAAGGGAATCACCCGGACACAGCATTTCATTTCCCGAAAGCGACAATTGAGGTTTGAACGACATGCCTTCATAAATATCATACACCGCATCGGCGGGGAGATTGTACAATATGTCTTCAAATCCCGAGATCCAATGCACCTTCAGACTATCCAGGAGCACATCATCATTCAACCCAAACATTTCGGCGTAGGTGTCCTGTCCGAGGTAGTTCTCCCCGCAGTAGGTCTGCCGCGACTGGTACGTGCCGTTGTGCCACAATTCGATGCGACTACCTACCCCCCGTGCGTTGGAAACCACGCCATGAAGGCGCACCCGGGCATGATGCTTCGTACCGCCATTGGATCGCCACACGTTGGCGTTTTGAGGGCCGTAATTGGACACGGCCAGATCGAAATAGCCGTCATTGTTCCAATCGCCCGAGGCTGCGGCATAGCTGTTGGAAAAATCGAATGGAAACACATTCATTGCCTGGGTGAAGGTTTCATTTCCATTGTTTTTCATGAACGGATTGATTTGACCGGACTGCAGCGGATAGTATTCGCACACATATAAATCCAGATCACTGTCGAGATCCTGGTCCATCCAAACGCCCGACCAGCCCAAGATATCCAGATCCACATTTGCCGTAATGGCTATATCTTCAAACGTCCCATCGCCATTGTTCCGAAGCAGGGCACAATCGCCAATCGACGTATTGGTGACAAAAATGTCCTCAAAGCCATCGTTGTTAAAATCGCCACAACTGGCCGTCATGGCATCAACCATGGTAATAGCCGAACCATTGGTTTGCGCTATTTCATCGAAAGTCCCATCGCCATTGTTGTGGTACAGCCGGTTGGGATGCTCCTTGTCGTTGATGATGTACAAATCGGGCCAGAGATCGTTGTTGTAGTCGATCCACACCGACTGAAACGACAAGCTGATTCCGTCCTGCACATTGGCCTGCACGCTTACGTCGGAAAAAGTACCATCGCCATTGTTGCGGTACAGGTGGTTGTACCAGTCATAGGCATTGCCCCCTCCGAACACGTATATGTAGGTGCACACATAAACATCCAGGTCACCGTCGCGATCGTAATCCCCCCAAGAAGCTCCCGAGTCGTTGGCATTATACTGCGGAAAGCCCGCGGCGAGGGTCACATCGGTGAAAGTCATATTGCCTTCGTTTCGATAGAGTTTGACCGGATTGCCGCGCTGCGTGAAGAAAAAGTCGAGATCCCCATCGTTGTCGTAATCGACCCAGGTAGGTTGCTTTGCACCATCGTCAACCTGGAATCCGGGATCAAAAGCTTGTGATGTGCCGTTGAAATTGAGGTAAACCTTGATGTCGGTATCCGTGCAAAAGGTAAGATCATCCCATCCGTTGTCATCAATATCGACAAACGCCACGCCTGACCCATAGAGGTTATTATCCACAAATGCGTTGATTCCCAATACGTTATTAATATTGGTAAACGATTGTGCGTAGAGCATTCCCGCAGAAGTAACCAAACTTACCAGTCCGATGAGCCGTCTCATGATTAAGGTTTGGTCGAAGATCGGAAAAAGATTAATGTGAAATGTGGTTTGTGGGATGGGACCGCAGAACCCGTTGCGTCGGCAGGTGATTTATCTACGGCAACATCACACATGGCACTCCATTCCTCCATCGGCAACGGCGCGATTCATCGCGCCGCGGTATAGGTACTCCTTTGATTTAGAAACCACAAACCGCCATCACTCATTAACGAACGCTAACATTTCCCTGATCGGCAATAAGGGTGAAATGGGTATCTTAGCCATCAGTAGCAGGATGTACTGTGGTGGTGTACCAACTTGTCGAGCGCATGCTCACAATCATTGTTTATGAAGCATTTGAAGAAAATTATTTTGGGTTTGCTCATCTTCCTGATGACAGCCCCGTTGTTCACCTTGCAGGCCGACGACGGTCACGATATGAGTGAGCTCGCAGCTGAATTTTGCACCGATTTCGAGTCGGCCAACTTGTCGGATGGGTATGCCCTGCCCGATTTGATTAACCTTGTAAACCGCGTGGCACAGGGACATGAGAATGACTGTCAGCGACAAATTCTCTACTTGATGAAAAGCGCTCCGGGTCGATCGCAGGAGGAGGCTGAAGCACTGTTTTATCTGCGATTGTACGAAGTACTATTTGACGAATGTCCCCACTTTACCCAAATGTCGATGCATGCTTTCGGCACGTCGGAAACGCACAATCCGGCACTGGAGGCGGTGAGCGCGGATGTGGACACGTACCTCTCAAAGCCATGGACCGGCTCGTCGTATCAGGAACACATGAATGACTTGCTGTCGGAACTGGACATTATTTTTGCCACGCACGAAGAGCTCATTATGCAATGGTATCCCGATGGTATTGAGGATGCCATTTTCCAGCGCGATGTGGCGGGGTATTTATTGGTCAACAATGCGGCATTCGCCAAATTGACGGTCCTCAAAGTCATCCAACAACCACAGGAATGAGAGTCTTGCTGGCCACTTTACTCGCGTTCACGCTCATACAATCCAGCGCTCAGGACGACCCTTCACGCGGATATATCGTAAGCGTCGGCGAACTCGCGCCCGACTTTGAATTCACGCTCATGGATGGATCTGTGCACCGGTTGTCGGAATACCGTGGGCAGGTTGTCTTGCTCCAGTTTACCGCAAGTTGGTGCGGGGTTTGTCGCAAAGAAATGCCACATCTCGAGAGCGAAGTGTGGCAGGAACACCGCGAAGAGCCCTTTATACTCATTGGAATTGACCGGGAAGAAGAAGCCGAAATCGTAAGGAAATTCATCGATGCTACCGGCGTCACCTACCCCATGGCCCTGGATACCGATGCATCCATTTACAACCTATTTGCCCGCCGTGGCTCCGGAATAACGCGCAATGTGTTGATTGACCGCGAGGGCCGCATCGTGTTTTTAACCCGACTGTACGATGAAGCCGAGTTTGCGGCGATGAAGGAGCAGATTGAGCTGCTTCTTGGTTCATGACTTTTTGTCGATGATCTGATACTTCATGGCTTTGGTCACCGCATCTATCTTGTTGTGAACCTGAAGTTTTTTGTAGATATTTTCAATGTGTTTCCTCACGGTCTTCGGACTCACAAACAGCTTATCGGCTATTTGACTATAGCTCAGTCCCCCGGCCAATTCGTTGAGAATCTCAAACTCGCGTGACGTAAGACCAAACTCCTCCCCTCCCTGAACCGTTTTTTCAGGACTCATACTTTTAAGCAGTTGAAGTGCCTTGGTCGCAATCACCGGACTCATGGGTGCGCCACCTTCAATAGCTTCTTCAATGGCCTGTATAATTTTTCCCGGCTTTTCGTCTTTGAGAATGTACCCTGACGCACCCGCAAGAATGCTCTCGAAAATTTTATCGTTCTCATCAAACACCGTAAGCATTACCACCTTAACGGAAGGATGATTTGCCGTAATAATGCGCGTTGCTTCAATGCCATTCATGACGGGCATATTGATGTCCATGAGGATTACCCGCGCCGGATACTCGTTGATCTTGGCCACGGCCTCCTCACCATTGTTGGCAATAAAAGTCAGTTCAATGTTGTCGAACATGCGCAGACTAGTGGATATAGACTGCGCCAATCGAGGATTATCCTCCACCAAACCCACTTGAATTCTCATACTTCAAAAATAATTAAGCCTTGCGTGGGAAGCAATACGGCAAATGACGTAGGGCGCATATGGCTAGTCATCCTTCTGGTTGGTGGCGAGCGACAGGGTTGCGGAAGTTCCCTTTCCAAGTTCGGAATGTATTTCGAAATGCGCACCCATTTCGTTAGCTCGAGATTTAAGGTTTGCCAGACCAAAATGGCCCTCTACCCCAGTCACCTCTCGCATTCCGATGCCGTCATCGCTTACTTTTACCGTGATATGATCACCCTCCTGAAGAATTTGAACTAAAATTAACGACGCCCGAGCATGTTTCACCGCATTGTTAATGAGTTCCTGACAAATGCGAAATAGGTTGATAGCCCATGCCGGAGGCAGTGTGGTGGGTTGTTCCTGGCCGAAAATGAGCTTTTGTTCCAACCCCTGAACGGGCGCTACCATTTTAATGAGGTAATCAGCCAGACGACCTTTGAATTCTTCGAGAAGAATTTCATCCTGACTCATAACCCAAATGCTTTCGCGAAGCTGACTCATGGTTCCTCGTGCGAACTCACCCAATTCCTCAACGTTTTCGCCCAGATCATCATTATTACGGTCAAGTTTGTACGCTAGTGCATCAAGGGTACTAATCATGTAGGTAAGCGAGCTCCCCACATTGTCGTGCAAGTCACGACTGATGCGCTCCCGTTCTTTTTGAATCATCTGCTGCTCCTGCGCTTCACGAAGTTCAATTTTTATTTTTCGCTGAGAAATGTAGCGCACTCCGTACACAATCAGGGCCCCAATAATAATGCTCACCGTCACCACAAACCACCAGCGGAGGTAGAAAGGAGGCAAAACCACTACATGCAAAGCCAGACCGTTCGGATCCCATTGACCGTCAACATTGGATGCCTGCGCCAGGAACGTGTACTCGCCGGCATCGAGTGAAGTATAACTTATCAATCGGTGCATGGCGTTGGTTTCAATCCAATCGCTGTTGAATCCTTCAAGTTTGTACCGGTAGCGGATGGCATCGGGTTTCCGGTAGCCCAGGGAGATAATTTCAAACGACACAGCTTCCTGTCCCGGGAATAATTCAAGAGCAGAAGTCAAATCCAACTCGCGATCCATCGGTTCATAATTGATCAGTACCTCCTGGATGAGAATGGGTGCATGTTCCTTGCTATCGGTTATATCATCCGCACTAAAAATTACCGCTCCGGCAGGTGATCCAAATGCAATTTCACCCGAGGGGCTGACTCCGACGCTATGCATTGCAAATTCGTTGAAAGGCAGTCCATCGGCAAAAATGTAAGAATGCACTTTCTCCGTGGTAAGGTCTAAACGTGCAATGCCTTTATTGGTGCTCACCCATGCATTTCCCCATTGATCGGAAACAATTGCAGAACAAACATTGTTGGGCATGCCCTGTTCCTCGGTAATGTGTGTGAATAATCCGGTACTTTTATCCAACCGGCTTACTCCACCTCCAAACGTTGCCAGCCACATGTGCCCCTGGTGATCATCAAAGAGCTGACTAGTAAAATTAAACCCCGGGCCGTGATCCCTGTCATCGGGATCATAATTGAAGTTGGTACAGGTAGCCTCAGGCAGTCGCATTTGCGAAATGCCCACATTCGAACCAATCCACATGTGCCCATCCTGATCCGGGCACAAGTCCATTATGTACTTGTTCATGAATGGATTGAGCTGTTCGGTGTATTCCGGTTCGATCGATTTGGGATCAGAATACCGGAAGGCGACCACTCCGCCGTGCGTGGCGACCCACATCATTCCCTTGTGCTCCAGAATGTCGGCGATTTGACCCGATGCGTTCACATGAGATAGAAGTGGAACATGCACGAGGCGCGAATTTCCTCGTGGAAGGGCAAACAAACCATTTCCCGAAGTACCCACCCATAAAGTCCGTTTAGAATCTCGGTAAATCGTCGTGACCCTCATGCCTTTGAGCTGAGGTAGCGGATGTTGAACGACCTTCAGGATTGCATCTGAAGCAAACATCCCTTCGCTGAGGCGATGCCCTGGTTTGAGCAAAACCAGT
Organism: Flavobacteriales bacterium; assembly: GCA_020437755.1. GTDB lineage: Bacteria > Bacteroidota > Bacteroidia > Flavobacteriales_D > Sanyastnellaceae > JADFAK01. The sequence goes on along the minus strand of JAGQVX010000035.1, from coordinate 21,966 downwards.
GACAATCCCTGATCAGTTCCCACCCAAAGTGAGTCGTCGGTTTCCCAGTAGATTCCCCAAACCAGGTCGTGATTAATTCCGCACGAAGTGTCCAGTGTTTTGAATCGCGTGGTACGTGGATCGTGATGGTACAACCCCTGGTTGGCCGTACCTATCCATACCATGCCAAATCGATCCACAAAAATATCGTGGGCGAAACACCCTTTCAGACTCCCTTCATTTTCGACAACTTCCGACCAATCTGTACCATTACCCCTGTATACTCCATCCAAGGTTGCTACCCATATATCGCCCTGAGATGCAACTCGATGAATGGCATATACCCCATTTGGCCTTGTGCCGAAACGTTTTGATTCCAACACATCCTCCATTCGATGATAGCAAAACAACGCATGATCATAAACAAACCATACCTCATCACCATAAGACAGCAGATTGCGATTCATGTACGCTTCGGCCACCTGTGAAAGGATTTGTTCATTTGTGCTTGTCACCAACTCAGTACCCAAGCCTTCAAAAAGAGCATCCAACTCGGGGATGGTTGCCGTAACCATGGCGTTGGGAGTAGTCACTTTCTGCGAATCTTTTAACTCATACTTGCCTGTAACACCCTCAATATCTGCATAAGGCACCCGATAAGTACTCCAGGAGTATTCAATCCACAAAGCGCTTTCACCCGGCCAAAGGTTATTTACCTGACTGTTTGTGCGCTTCGATTGGTCGGGAGGCACAAGCAATTGGATAGTTGCACCTGTACGAGGATTGAGCCCCGTAGCTCCATTTCGCGAACCCATCCATATACGCCCTTGCTTATCCTGAGCCAACCCCCACAAGAAATTGTCGGAAATGGAGTGGTGCGGATCGCTACCGGTAGTGAAGTTCTCAAAATCATGACCGTTGTACCGGTTCAACCCGTCTTGCGTCGCAAACCACATATACCCATCATGATCCTGGAAGATATCATTGATGGTGTTTTGTGAAAGTCCATCCTGAACCGTGTACCTGCTGAACCGGTAGAATTGAGCCGATAAGTTCCACCCGTGTAGAAAAAAAATCAAAAATAGTATGGTAAAACGATACGCTTTCAAGGAGGGAATCAATTGAACGGCACGAATATAGGGCACCTGACGTATTTCAGCCGTGGCGTGAGGGAAATAGATTTGCACTATAAATCGAACTACTCCGGCCGGGTGTTCACCAACTCAACCAAAAATGAAAAAACATCTACTTATGTTAATCGGTGTCATGATGTTGACACTGACATCATCAATCTCGGCTCAATGGAACAATATGCGTGACGGTCTGGGAGCCTGCAACGGAATCATGGAAAGCGAGGGACAACTCGTTTCAACCACGTCGGCATTTGGCGTGGCAACTTCCAGCGACGGATCAACCTGGACAACATCGACTACAGGGTTGGATGGTTTATCTTCCCAAACTAAAGGGATAGGCGCCGATGATATGTACCTGTATATTGGAACACCTGCGGGTGTTTTCCGATCGGGCGACAACGGATCAAGCTGGGAGGCAACCGCAAATACCCTCAACTCTACAGCTGTCAATTATGGAAAATCGTTTTATGCCCACAACGGCGTAACATTCTGTATCATGAGCATGAACGAAAACTCAGGTGGCGGATTGTACCGAACGGAGGACCACGGCGACAATTGGACCTTGAGTACAGGAGGTATTGCTTCCAATGAAATCATTACTCAAATGATCTCGCACAATGGAACGCTTCTTCTCGGCACCAGTCTGGGCTTGTACAGTTCTTCCGACAATGGACTGAACTGGACAGCTTTTGACAATGTTGAAGGCTCACTCTACAACGGATTGTACTCTGATGGCAGTCGGATTGTGGTTTTGAGCAGCCACCCCCTTTATCCGCTCCTTTATTCCGATGACGACGGGGCTACCTGGAATTATGGCAGTGGAGATCTTGCCGGTTTTACCCTCGCAAAAGTGCTCCTCGGCGATGATGATGTGCTGTATGCATTTGCCGGATTCGAAGGTGTGTTTTCTTCAACAGACAATGGGGCTTCCTGGGATAATATTACCGGAAACATTGCCGGTCTGGACTTGTTGAGCCTTTCGGATATGGTCTACTTCAACGGACACTTGTACATTGGCTACGGCAGTGGAGTGTTTAGTGATCAGGACGTAAACCCAACCTTGCTAAACGAACAGGATGACATTTTGATGGATATATACCCCAATCCGGTTGTTAATACGCTGAACATCCGCACCACTTCAGGTTCCCGGTTGAATATTCAGATTTTGGATGCACGGGGAAGTATGGTTTTACAAGCTCAGGCACAAGGCCAAACAACTACTCCCTTGAACGTAGCCGGATTACCTGCCGGCTGCTATGTAGTACACCTGTTTGATGCAGAGCAGGGAACTCTGTTGAGCAGTGAACCACTAATCAAACAATGACCTCCTCAAAGCAATCATTACCACAAGAATGCTCCTTGCCAAAAAATAGGGCATATGTCGTATTGCTCTCCGAGGCACCCCAAGGTAGCTTTGCAGGACAGCATACAACGGTGATCAATCAATCGTAGCAGGTAGATTTCACTGTTGTCCTGTGAGCGTACTTAAATAAATAAATAGTTGGTCAGCCAAAACCGATAATCCGACGGCCATAGACACTGCCTTTTGTAAGGTTTAATATGAACGGTTCATTTGTAAAGTCTCGTCTGTCGGAAAACATGAAATGTTGCAACAACTATACTTAGGCCGATCATCCTGCCTAATCGAGAATCTGTTTTGAACGGTATTCGGCTGACGACTTCTTAAACTGAGATCCCGGCAAAGTTATTTGCCGGGATTACTTTTTCACCCCCGTCCCACACGTACAAACCATCGCTTTTCTTCGTTCCTTTGCACCATGGAAGATATGCGACCCATAACCGACTGGCTTCCAATCACGAAGAAAGAGGTTGAAAAGCGCGGTTGGGAGGAACTGGACGTCATTTTGGTGTCGGGCGATGCTTATGTGGATCACCCCGCATTTGGTAGCGCCGTTGTTGGTCGGATCATCGAGGAAGAGGGGTTTCGGGTGGCTATAGTTCCACAACCCAACTGGAAGGACGATCTGCGCGACTTTAAAAAGCTGGGAGCCCCCAAATACTTTTTTGGCGTGACCTCCGGATGCATGGATTCCATGGTGAATCACTACACAGCCAACAAGCGCCTGCGATCGGATGATGCTTACACTCCCGGTGGAGTTGCCGGTTTCCGTCCGGATTACGCCGCTTCCGTATACAGTAAAATCCTCAAAGAACTGTTTCCCGATGTTCCTGTTTTGCTGGGTGGCATTGAAGCATCTTTGCGACGGGTTACGCATTACGACTACTGGTCGGATCAACTCATGCCCACCATTCTCGAGTCGAGCGGTGCCGATATGCTCGTGTATGGTATGGGGGAACAACCCCTGCGAGAAATTTTGAGGAGATTAAAACAAGGTGAAGGCATTCGCCAAATGGTTGACATCCCGCAAACCTCCTTCATGGTGGAGCGAAGTGAGCTGCCATCCGGCAAATGGAAAGACATCCAACTGAGCAGCCACGAGGACTGTTTACGCGACGCGCTGAAATATGCCGCGAACTTCAAACATGTAGAGCAAGAATCGAATAAAACCCACGCCGATCGGATCGTGCAGCAGGTAGGTAGTCGCGTTGCGGTGATCAATCCACCCTACCCCACCATGACCGAAGCGGAGATCGATCGTTCGTTTGACCTGCCCTACACCCGGCTGCCACACCCCAAGTACCGCAAACGCGGAGATATACCGGCATTTGAGATGATCAAATTTTCCGTCAACATGCATCGTGGATGCTTTGGCGGATGCAGCTTTTGCACCATTTCCGCGCACCAGGGCAAGTTCATCGCCTCACGTTCTGAAGCATCGATCCTCAAAGAAGTGGACGAAGTCACCCAAATGCCCGATTTCAAAGGATACATTTCCGATCTGGGTGGTCCTTCGGCCAATATGTATAAAATGAAGGGAAAGGTTCAGGAAATCTGCGACCGCTGTGTAGCTCCTTCCTGCATTCACCCGGTCATCTGCAGCAATCTCGACACCAGTCATACGGCCATGACCAATCTCTACCGCAAGGTCGACGAGCATCCTGCGGTGAAAAAGGCCTTTGTGGGAAGCGGTATCCGCTACGATTTGCTTACCAAAGGCTACAACAAAAATGCTGATGACTCGGTGGATGAGTACATGGAGCAGGTGTTGAAACGCCACGTATCCGGCAGATTGAAAGTTGCTCCCGAACATACCTCCGACGATACCCTGCGGGTGATGCGAAAGCCGTCGTTCAAACATTTTAAGGAGTTCAAAAAGAAATTTGACGAGATCAACTCCCGGTTCAACCTGAAGCAGCAACTCATTCCCTACTTTATTTCCAGCCATCCCGGCTGCAAGGAAGAAGACATGGCCAATTTGGCTGCGGAAACAAAGGATCTCGGGTTTCGGCTGGAGCAAGTCCAGGGGTTTACCCCCACTCCTATGACGGTGGCTACGGTAATCTACTATTCAGGCGTGCATCCCTACACGTTAAAGCCTTACTACACAGCCAAATCGAAAAAAGAGAAGGAGTCTCAGCACCGGTTTTTCTTTTGGTACAAACGCGAAAATCAGCAGTGGATCCGGGACATTCTTACCAAACGCGGACGCGCCGAACTGGCGGCGAAACTATTGTCGCGCCAGGGCACACCCCAAAACACCTGGCTCAACGAGAAACGCAATCAGCGGAAGAAGCGTTAATACGTCCTGCCCTGAAGTGATTTCGCATCTTCTAGCCACTCCGCGTATTCCTTTGGTGGAGCACAACCTTCGTCGAGCAAGCAACCTTCGTACACATTGGGATACAACTCTTCATAGGTCATGGTGGCGTTCATGCTCACCCGTCTATTGATATGGTCGCGTCGTATCTCGTCTCCGTTTTTTAGTCCGGCAGCCGCCAAAAGCTCAACAAAAGCCTTGATCATCAGCTTATGAAACTGATATACCCGGAGCGACTTATCTTCAACATTCAATCCCCTGATGAGTGAAGGGTCTTGCGTCGCCACACCCGTGGGACAGGTATTGTTGTTGCACCGCAATGCCTGGATACAACCCGTAGCCATCATCATGGCGCGTGCAGAATTGCAGGCATCCGCTCCAAGCGCTATGGCTCGCGCTATATGGAATCCGGTAAGTACTTTCCCGGATGCAATGAGTTTGATGTCTTTTTTGAGATCGAAGCCTACCAGACAGTTATAGACAAAGGCCAATCCATCGCGCAGTGGCATACCCAGCGAATTGGAGAATTCCACGGGTGCAGCACCTGTACCCCCTTCACCCCCATCAACGGTGATGAAATCGGGTTTGATACCCGTCTTCTGCATGGCCATGCATAGTTGCATAAATTCATGCCTGCGGCCTACGCACAGTTTAAATCCCACGGGTTTTCCTCCGCTCCATTCGCGCAGTTGCGCAATGAACTGCATCAACCCCTCAGGTGAATTGAATGCCGTGTGAAAAGGTGGTGAGAGCACGTCTGTATGTGGCTTCACTCCTCGAATGGCTGCTATTTCTTCCGTGTTCTTGCTTGCCGGCAAGATGCCTCCATGTCCGGGCTTCGCTCCCTGCGACAACTTGAGTTCGATCAGCTTGACCTCCGGTCGCTGTGCATTGGCTTTATACTTTTCCGCATCAAAATTACCGTCGTCACCTCGACATCCGAAATACCCTGTGCCGATTTGCCAAATGAGATCCCCCCCGTTCACCAGGTGATGCGGGCTAATTCCCCCTTCCCCCGTATTGTGCGCGAAGTTGCCCATCTTGGCACCCGCATTCAGGGCCATCACCGCTCTGTTGCTCAATGAGCCAAAACTCATGGCCGAGATATTCAGGATGCTCAGACTGTAAGGATGCTTGCAATCGGGGCCGCCTACTACTACGCGAGGGTCGTGGTTGGCTTCGTGGTCATGAATGGGATACAGTGAGTGCTCCATCCATTCGTAGCCGGTTTCATACACGTTTAGTTGAGTCCCGAACGGGGCCGTATCGTTGACGTGTTTTGCACGTTGGTAAATGAGTGAACGATGAATCCGGTTAATGGGCCGACCCTCAGTGTCGGTCTCGACGAAGTACTGCATGATTTCCGGACGGATATCCTCCAGCAAATAGCGCACATGTCCAATCACCGGAAAATTGCGCCGAATGGCATGTTTCGATTGAAACATGTCGTAAAACCCCAATAAAATCAGTGGTGATAAAAACCCCAGTATCCAAAGGGCCCACACCTGATCGAAAACCAGTCCGAGGAGCAGGAAGAAGCCCACACCCAAGACCACAGAAATCATGAATTGCGTTCGCATGCCGTAAAACTACCAGTCCGGAAGGGAACAATCAAGGATTTCGTATCTTTACTGCCTCCCACCCCTTGATTTACAATACTTAACCAAGATGAAAAGACTTTCGTTCCTCCTTTTCTTTGCGTTGATTGCACAAGTTTTGATGGCCCAGGTTGAAGACAACGGTCTACCCAATCAAATGACTCCACAGGAGTATTACGACGCACTTCACAACGGCTACACTCCCCCCATCCCCGACCGCGGCATTACCACCCCTCCTGCATTTCCCAATGCACGAGCAGCGGCAGAATGGGAAGAAATCCAGGCGTTGTGTATTTCCTGGACTTCGTATCCCGGAATTTTGAAGCAAATTGTGGCCGCCGCAGTCAATGAATGTGAAGTCGTCATTTGCAGTGAAAATCCGGCCTCCACAGAATCGTATTTGCTCAATTCGCTTTACGGAGGCCCTGTAGATTTGACGAATGTCACCATCTTGAACGAAAACCTCAACAGCGTGTGGATGAGGGATTACGGCCCGCACACTGTTTATGGAAATGAAGTAGACGACTTGTACATCGTAGACTGGATTTACAACCGTCCCCGACCCGATGATGACGTGCTCAACGACGCCATTGGAGCACACCTTGGCGTCGATGTGTACAGCACCACGGCAACCCCAAATGACTTGATGAACACCGGAGGAAACTACATGAGCGATGGGTTTGGAACGGCCTTCGCCTCAGAATTGATCCTCGACGAAAATCAGGGAGGCAGCGCAGGCTGGACGACCTACCCCAACCACACCGAGGCGGAGATCAATGGAATCATGCAGACCTATATGGGGATTGACACCTATATTAAAATGCCTACCCTTCCCTATGACGGCATCCACCACATTGACATGCACATGAAGTTGCTGGATGAAGAAACACTTCTCATTGCCGAATATCCGGCCGGAGTATCTGACGGACCCCAAATTGAGTCGAATATCACCTACATACAGAACAATTTTACCACGAAGTGGGGAACACCATTCAACATTGTACGTGTTCCTTCACCTCCCCAGCAATCGAATGGAAACTACCCTCCTTCCGGATGGTATCTTACTTATACCAACTCGGTATTCATCAACAACACCATACTGGTTCCTACTTACTATAGTCCGCACGATGAAGCTGCCCTGGCACTCTATGCCGAACTCCTTCCCGGATACAATATTGTGGGAATAGATTGCGACAACTCAGGTGAAGCCATAATTGCGGCCAGCGGAGCCATACATTGCATCACCAACTCGGTAGGCGTTACCGATCCAATGTTGATCAGCTATCAATGTCTGCCCAACACCAACGACGATGTAAATGATTACAACCTGCAAGCCTACATCAACCATGCATCCGGAATCGCTTCGGCCACACTGTATTACAAAACCAATTTGAACGACCCGTACACTGCGTTGTCCATGACCAACATGGGCGGTAACAATTGGGAAGCAGCCATACCGGCGCAATCTTTGGGAACAGATGTGTACTACTATGTAGAAGGAGTTTCCAACAGTGGAAAAATACAGACCAAGCCCATGCCGGCACCTGAAGGCTACAAACATTTCCAGGTAATTGATGAAGTGTTTGGTTGCACCAACTCAACGGCTTGCAATTATGACTCGGCCGCAACGGTAGACGACAACAGTTGTATCCTTCCCGACGGCTGCACCGACAGTGCGGCTTGCAATTATGATCCGGCAGCTCAATGCGACGACGGTTCCTGTATTGTTGGCGTTGCCTACACCTTCACACTCTCCACCGATTGTTGGGGAAGTGAAGTAAGCTGGCAGCTCACCGATGCGGGTGGTAGTGTTATTCAGAGCGCGGGCGGATATGGAAATCAAAATACCTATACGACCGATGTGTGCGTAGGAGATGGGTGTTATGATCTTACCCTATTCGACAGCTTTGGAGATGGTATGGACGGCACCGCTTCGGGTTGTGCCGTAGATGGAAACTACTTCCTCACGGACAATCAGGGAAATGTGGTGTTCCAAATGGGAGATCCAAACTATGGCAGTTCCATCACGCACAATTTCTGTGTATCTCTCACCATTTCGGGCTGCACCGATTCTGTGGCGTGCAACTATGATTCGACCGCCACTCAAGACGACGGATCGTGTGTTTACGGTTCGGGATGTACCGATTCAGGGGCGTGCAATTTCAACTCTTCAGCCAACTGCGATGATGGTTCGTGTGAGTACATCTCATGCGCAGGATGCACCAACGCAAGTGCCTGCAACTACGATTCAACCGCTACGCTTGACGATGGAAGCTGTGTACTACCCGATGGCTGCACCAACAGCGGGGCGTGTAACTACAATGCTGCGGCACAATGTGATGATGGTTCGTGCGAATTCATTAGCTGTGCAGGGTGTACCGCTTCAACGGCCTGCAACTACGACTCAACTGCCACCATCGATGATGGTAGTTGCCTGTTGCCCGATGGATGCACCGACAGTAACGCATGCAACTACAACTCATCGGCTCAGTGCGATGATGGCTCGTGCGTGTATGGAGACCTGTACTTTGCCGATACCGATGGCGACAGCTACGGAGATGCAAACGTAACCGCACAGCTATGCTCCCCTGCAGCCGGATGGGTCTTGGACGATACTGATTGTGACGACAGCAACGGCGATGTATATCCGGGAGCTGCGGGAACAGGCGAGGGAATTGACAACGACTGTAATGGCGCTGTGGAAGGAGATGAAAATCTACCTGGTTCTTGTCCGGCAGATTACAACCAGGACGGCATCGTTTCTACGCCTCGCCTCCTTATTATGCTCGGCGGATTTGGTTGTCCAAGTGCATGTCCTGAAGACCTGGACAACGACGACATGGTCACCACCTCCGACTTGCTGATTTTCCTGAGTCTGTTTGGTCAGGTGTGCGGAGGATAGTGCATATACGGGAACAGGCTGTTCATTTGGCGAATGCCTGAACTGTATGAACCCACACGCCTAACCTTCATTAATTGGCTTTGCGGATGAAGCGCGTTTGACCCGTGTGGTCGCCCACGGTAAGGTTGATCACATAGGAGCCCGTTGCCAAAGAATCCGTGTCAATATCGATATCGACGTAGCCACTCATGGCGTTGTTGACCTCATAGGATTTAACCAAAGCACCATTCTCAGCCACTATTTCCACAGTAGCCGTGGTTCTTGCCGTAGGACAAAAATAGCTCACGGTGAGTGCTCCTTGCGTAGGATTCGGGAAAACCGACAACTGCAGTAAATTCTGATCTTCAACTGCAAGAGATTCGACATTGGTAACACCCTGGCTTAGCCACACCTCATAGATGGTGGTATGCGCAGCACTTTGAGTGCCGTCGTTGATGAAGAAAATATTCTCCTGACCACATTCAATTCCGCCAATGATGTAGCCCGCAAGAATAGGTTCGGCAATATCGCCGGGGAGCGTCAGCAAGCCATTGTTATCGAAATTCAAATCGGGATTGAGCATGAACTCCGCCCCTGACCCCAGGAATCCGGGCATATTGCCAATCCAGTATTCCGTCATGGTTCCATCGGAATAGCGTTCTACCAACCCGATTGATTTCACGAACGGACCATTCACATCATCGATGAGCACCCCTTCGTCATCGTAATAGTAGCGACTCATACCGCCAAAAAACAGCGTAGCCATGGTATTGGACTGCTCGAAAAACACGGGAATCTTGGCGCAGTGGTAATGATTGAGGTATTGCTGAAACGCGGTGTTTTCAGCGTGCGAATTGCTCAATACATCCACAGAAGTCAGCCAGGGAATGTCCTGATCGATTTGAAACACGCCTGAAAACATGGTAAACCCTTTGGTTCCATCAGGGAAAATCTGTGGAGCGGCCACGTAGTCCCTGCGGTGCAGTACCGGAGTATCCACGGTTTCCTGAAAGTTAACCACGGCCATTTCCGTACCGTCATCTTCGATTTCAAATCGGTAAACGGCATCGGTATACTCCTGAATAAACCCTGGCCCCATATCGGGCCCCATCGGATTGTAACGACCTTCAAAATACTGACCGCCCATGAGGTAGAACGTACCCTCTATGTAGCCCATTTGTCCGCCTGTAACCGCGAGATCTTCGAAGGTTATTTGTCGGAAAAACGGCGTAATATCCTCCCCGTTGACTACCGCTTCACACAACTCGTTAACGCTTATGGCCGTGACATTGGGATAAGTGATATGATCGTCGACAGTGGCACTATAACCGTATCCACCCACGAAGTACAATGTATTTTCACGCTGATGGAAATTGGGGTTGGTGGACTGCAATTGCTCAAACAATGGAGTGGGCAATACATCCAGCGCAGCCGTGTGAAATGAGTTGTTGTTGATATCCACCACGAGCACATTCTTGTGATTGTCTTCTTCGAGGAAAGCGGCAAAAGGCTGTCGGCGATGCAGACCATCGACACGTCCGCCAATGATCAACCAGCGCCCATCATCATCAATGGCCGTTGCAAATGAATGTGCACCATACATGTCGGCGATGGTAATGGGTTCCAATTCTACGGAGAGGCTTTGCCCAAACACTCCCAACGAGAGCATCCACAATGCAGCTGTAAGCAGTCTTTTCATGGTAAATTGTTTGTCACAAAGCTGAGAAATATGCTGTGCGCCAGGAATGATTCATGTCACATAGCGCAATTCATTTCCCACAATTCCATCCAGCACCATCTCCGATTAAACGCGTATTTTGGTCGGATGAAATGGGTAATCCTTTTTGCGTGCATGTGGCCGGTTGCGATGATGGGGCAAACCGAGCACATCAGCGAGCAAGAAGCCAAGAAAGCGGTATACAACATTGTAAAATACAGCGGACTCCTACCCAATTTTGTGGTTCGAGAGAACACAGACATTGCCAATGCCGTAGCATTCATTAAAGATCGGAAGCGGTACATTGAGTACAACCCCGAAGCCATGGCCGGATTGCTGGACAGCACGCAGACCGACTGGGCTGTGATTTCGATACTGGCCCATGAAATCGCCCATCACCTGTTGGGGCATACCTTGAATCCGCGCAGTATCAATCCCGGAGATGAATTGTCGTGCGACCGATATTCCGGCTATGTGCTGGAACGTATGGGAGCCACGTTGGAGGAAGCCATTAGTGCCATTCAAGTTGCCGGAACTGCACAAGGCACCAAAACCCACCCGCCCCGGACAGCCCGCATTGAGGCTATTCGTCAGGGATGGACCGAATCCCGTGATCAGATGGATCATGTAGTGGACGGATTTGAAACGGTGCCCCTCGATTACGAGTACCGTCTGCGTTTTGAAGGCGATGAGAACCTGTACTACATTGATTCCGAGAATCATGTTCTGTGGTTTAACTTCTTTGCCGAACCCATCATCTTCGGCACCCTGGTGGAATCGGAATCGAAAAGTTACTGGTATGAAATTCAATGGGAAGGCCAGAAGTTTTTTGTGGATTCCCACCTGAACTTATGGAGCATGACAGCCTACAATGTACTGATGATTGTGGGTGCCCTGGAGGTTGTGGAATAGCGCCATTGGAATGGTACTGATTTACCATTTGATGAATATCAAAACCTCTTGCCCGCGAACACCGTCCATAAACTTCAATTCACCCGGCGGTTCTTGTCGGGCGGAAAACGCTCAGAAACTAACATCTAATCTTTTATAATTCAAAAAGGTGTGTCCCGCCTGCATAGAGGTGGATTGTAATTTAGTATGTGCAGCCATCTGTACCTTAAACTGAAAACGCTCTCCACCCATGGCTCAAGTTAAACGCTACAAAAACATAGTCCTCATCGACGATGACGACATCAACAACATGCTCAACCGGCAGTTCTTGACTTTTCATCTGCGCGACGCAAACGTGTCGTGTTTTCAGGAAGCTCCGCTTGTTTTGGACTACCTGCGCAAAGGAAAAATCGTTGTTCCCGACTTGATATTACTCGACATCAATATGCCGGAAATGGACGGCTGGGAGTTTTTGTACCACCTCGACCGCATGGGCATCAGCAGCGATGTGATGATGCTCAGCTCATCGATTCATTGGGAGGACATCAGTAAGGCACGTAACTTTGACCGTGTGAAGTGCTACATTGAAAAACCACTCACCGAAGACAAGATCGAGGAGTTTATTGTCCAACAAAACTTTGTCCCTCTTGACCTGGATTGATATTAACGACCAATTGCCCTCCAACGACCAGCGCGTGTTGGCCTTTATCCCTGATAACAAGGTGTACCTGCCCGGAAAAACCCTGGAATTTGAAATCAGAGATGTCATCGTACTCCGTTTTCTGGAAAATTTCTACTTGCCCGGAACGGAGAAACACGAGAAGTATGGCCCGCATTTTTGGCAAGGAGAAGGCAATAGCAATCACTTTTTTAGCGACGTAACCCATTGGATGCCCATTCCAACGGGTCCAAAATAACCTTACAACCATGAGCAACCTTTCAGCAAACTACCTCGACAACACGCGAAAAATCTTCGCTTACTACAAAAGCCTTGGAGAAAAGGCCTTCGAACAGGTGAGCCCCAATCGTATCAATTGGTATTTCCACAATGATTCCAACAGCATCGCTATTATCGTGAAGCACATGTCGGGCAATCTGAAAAGTCGATTTACCGATTTCCTTTCATCCGACGGCGAAAAAACATGGCGTCATCGCGATGAGGAATTTGTAGACGACATCATCGATGCGGAACAAATGCGCGCGGTGTGGGAAAGCGGCTGGAAGGTGTTGTTTGACACGCTCGACTCCCTCACCCCCGCAGACATGGACAAAACCGTGATCATCCGCGGTGAGGAACATACGGTGGTGGAGGCTCTGAATCGCCAACTCACCCACCATGCTTACCATGTAGGGCAAATTGTCTTCCTCTCGAAAATGCTCGCCACCGATTGGCACTCGCTGTCTATTCCTAAAGGTGGATCGGCTGCATTCAACAGTTCGATGGAAGAAAAGGCGAAGGCCTAATCTGCTCTTACTTCAGAATCAACTCATCGCAAAACAGCCACGAAGGTTCGCCCGGACTGTCGTGCCAGTCGGGATTCTTGCCAATATTGATGGCTTCCATGCGGATCTTACTCGCCGTAAATGCGCGGTCGAGGGTAAACTCGTGAATGAACTGTCCCTTTTCCTCCAAAGGAATGGTATGCTTGAGCCTGGCTACTTCCGTCCATTCCCCGGCTGCGTTGGCCGCGCTGATCACGACCTCGGTAGGCAGAAAAATCCAGGCATTGTTGTACTGATAAAAACGTGTGGCAATGCCGTTTAGTTCGGTTTCGGCGCCCAGGTCAATCTCGATGTCCATATTTTCAAACTGCAACGCTTGCCAGTGACCATCACGGAAATTGGTGGTTCCGAGAATACCGTCCACAAGGGCGCTATCGCCTCCCCCGGTGTAAAACGGACTGTAGGCATAATTCAGTTTGAAGTCGTGATTGATACCACGATGAAAGCATACGCCAAATGGAATATCGCCGTACGTCTTCCCTTTCCACTGAGTGTGAAAGACCATTTCTTGCCGGCCTGTAATGTGCAGCGGACCCAGATAATCCATGACCTCCTCGGGCATTGCAGCCGAACTCCAGCCAATCGAAACAGGATCCAATTGAGCCACGGCTTCCACATCCATTCCACCCGATCCCGTCCTGGCGTTGATTTGGATCGGCACACATTCAAATCCGTAATCCACTCCCAGTGCGTCCAGCATGCTGTAGTGATCGGTGAGTCGCCGGTGGAACTCACCATAGTTGCGAGATTCCGGATAGCTCCAAAGCACTTCGCTCAAAGCCACCATTCGGGGAAAGACTTTGCTATCCACCGTTTCCTGAGGGGCATGTTCAGTCCACATGTTGCATTCACCTCCCAATATCCAGCGGTGCAATGAATCAGGAAGCTCGGCGGGGATAGGATCAAACCCATACACCTCTTCCACGTCGGTAGCGTCCAGTCCATAATCGAAATAACAATGCGATGTAGGACTCATCACCACAGCATGGCCCGATAAAGCGGCCTGCATTCCTCCGTCCATTCCGCGCCATGACTGAACTGCAGTTCCCTTGGGCAAACCTCCTTCGAGGATCTCGTCCCAACCGATTAATTGTCGGCCATGCTGTTGCAAAAACGTATTGATCTCCCCTATAAACCAGCTTTGCAGCTCGTGTTCATCGGCCAGACCCATGGTTTGAATGCGTTGCTGACATTTGTCGCAGTGCTCCCATCGAAACTTTGGCGCTTCGTCGCCCCCAATATGGATGTATTCCGAAGGAAAAATCTCCATCACCTCGAGCAATACATCTTTCAGAAATGCCAGCGTACTATCGTTACCAGCACAATAGATATCCTTGAAAACACCCCATTCATGCTCCACTTCAACAGGAACCTGTCTGCATGAAAGCTCCGGATAGGCTGCAAGCGCCGCAACACTATGACCCGGCATCTCAATTTCAGGGATGATGGTAATGTGTTGCCGTTTGGCGTATGCCACAATATCCTCCATTTCACTGCGCGAGTAAAAACCGCCGTAGCGACTGCCATCCTCTTCCGTACGCCAAGCGCCGATCTCCGTGAGCAGCGGGTACTTTTCAATAGCTATGCGCCACCCCTGATCCTCGGTAAGGTGCCAGTGCAGGGTATTCATCTTGTGAAACGCCAGCAAATCAATGTAACGCTTCACGAATTCAGGTTCCATGAAATGCCTGCAGCAGTCCAGCAACATGCCGCGGTGCCCAAACTGCGGATGATCTTCAATCATGATAAAGGGCAACGTCAGCGTGGAACCGCCCCGGACTTCGAATTCCGCACCCGCCAACTGGCGAAGCGTTTGCAATCCGTTGAAAATCCCATGGCCACTTTCGGCGGTTATCCACACAAAATCGGGATGTACCTGAATGGTGTAGCCCTCCGAAGTGGTATCTCCTTTAATTACGTTGAGATAAATATTACCCTTGCCGGGAGCTTTTGAGCGCTTTTGGAGGATTTCCGGTCGCGCACCCATGCGTTTATCCAGCCAATCGGCCAGCCATTCCCCTTCCTCCTTGGAACGCTCATTTACTTCGATCGTCATGCCCGCTTCCGACGACCAAGAACCATCAAAACACATCATTTGAGAAGGTTGAGGAATAATTGAAGGGCATTCTTCAATGTGATCAGGCATACCGCTTCCGCAGCCCATCCACACCAGGGCCAGGGCGTAAATCAAGTACTTCTTCATGAATCCTTTGGTTCGAGAGGGTTTTCGGTTTGGAGGAGGATAAACATATGAAACACACCTAAATATCGGTAATCTCGTTTGGGCATTTTAACCGTAAAAAGCGAGCACACATACCAGTCTTCACGCGTGGTAAGCGATTGCGAAAACTTCGCGCCCATGGCCGAAATCACATCATTCAAGGCCTCACCCAGTCCTTCACTCGATTCCTTGTCGAGTCGCTTTTCCATGCGACCCTGAACGAATTCGGAAAACTCTTGCTTATCGGGATTCGTGGCGTACATCGCGCCGCCCAATACACCGAGCAGCACCAGGTAGGTGATCAACTTTCTCATGGGTCAAAAGTACGGTACAAATCCACGAAATCCTCAAAAGATTAGTAGTGGATCAGTCGGTGCACGGAGCGCGAATATCCGTCCACGGCACTGAGTAAGTATACGCCATTCGGCAAATGGGTAGCCGACCAGCGATGGCTTCCAGTCTGGAGAAACATCGACTCGAGCACCCTGCCATCGGGGGTCAGTATGGAAATCTGCGCATCGTTGATCAGTTCAATGTTCAGCCATTCGGCAAATGGGTTGGGACTTACATACACCAGTGCTTCTAGTTCGCGGACCGCCTGAGGATTTTCCGGGTAGAGTTCACACGCATAACCAAAAGGATTCAACTCAATGGGATTGCCCGGAGTGAGGTCCACGCCTTGCAATCCGTCATAATCCGCACTATAGCGCGCAATGCGAAACACGGCGTTCTCGCCTACTGCCTGGCCCTGCTCCAATATTTGTCCTTGTGACACCGGATTGATGTATTGCCACACCACATTCCCATCCAAATCGACTTCCCAGAGCGTTCCTGAGGCTCCTTCGCAAATAATGGTGTTTCCATTGGACAACCGCTCCGCCCCCGAAATGTACGACGAGAAGAAGGTTTCATCGGTCCAGGTCCAGGCGACTTCGGAGGGTAAATAGCCGTCTTCGCCCGAAGCGGTGTACACCCCCGGACTGTCTTGCGGCGGATAGATCACATCAACAGATGACTGGGCAGCGAAGGTTCCGTCGTTGTTGAAGACCATGATCCCCCCCTCCCCGGGAAACCCCGACTCAATCCACCGGGAGTCATGCTGTCCTCCAAATTGCTGATCTGCCGGACCGCCATGGTCGTAAGCCTGGGGATTTCCCCAGCGGTAGAGGAAGTCACCTCCTTTGCCATACATTCCCCCCGTGTGACCTGCAGCTTCCTCAGTGGTTGTGCTGTGATCAATGATGTAAATTTCACTGATGTTGCGCGAACTCACCACAATCTGATCCAGTTCGGCATGATAATCCACAGCATTGAGGTGAATCCAATCTTCACCACCCCCCGGCCCCGGTCCGGGTGAACCGCCATTGGCATGAAAGTTAATGTCCATCAATTCCGGATGATCAGCGACCGTTCCGAATCCGGGTTTTTCAGCATCAAAGTCCTGCACCAAATGATCCCAAAGGTGCCATTCCCATACCGTGTTAATTTCATTGGTACCCACAGGCTCTATCTCGAGTATCACCGAGGGCCATATTCCGGTTTCACCAATATTCAGCGGATTGATCCCCGATGCGATAGCTTCAGTAGAATCTTTGGCTTCCCATGCAATGACCAGGATATTTCCATTGGGCATAGGTTCTACATCGTGATGTGAGTGCAGTGTGGGTGTTGCGAAGGTGTGCGACCACAGCACATTGCTTTCCCAGTCGAGAATTTCGAGGTATCCCCCCATGCCCCCGCCGCTGAACACATCGGAATCGGCCTTACCGGTTCGCAACAGTGTTCCATCTTCGAGCAGATAGGCTGCCAGTCCGGGCTTACTCACGCTTTCCCAGGTGTGTATTACCTCTCCGCAATTGTTGATGAGCCAGGTAGTTGTTGACGACAATGGAGCCAACAACGTGTATCCGTCAAAAGCTTCTGGCGTATTGAGAAAGGTGCCTACGGTTTGCTGTCCGTTTGAGGCTGCTGAAACAGCCATCAACCCCAAAGACAAGGCAATAATGCGCATGGATGCTATCATGCCCCAAAGGTACGCCATCCCTGCCATTTGGCGTATGCCAGGAAATGAATGAACTTGAGTTCCCACGCACTAAATACGTGTGTACTTAAAAAGTGGAGAAAAGACGAAGGAGATTATTTGTCCTGATTGAAATTCCAGTCGATGTGCCAACCCATGGTACCCTTCCATCGAAAGGCTTTGGTTTGCGTATCGTCGATATCGGCAGGTGTAGGGTCAATGGCCTGAGTAGCATCAATCTCCTGAAAATCCCTGGGGAGCTTGCGCACGGTATCGAAAACCGTAGGGATGAGATCAATATTGGCACCGAGACGGCGCTTCATTTTCCTCTTGAAGCTGCGCAACATAGCGGTTTGGAATGGATCGGTAGCCAACGCAACACGGTCCAATCCGTTCGCACGGGCCACATGCCATGAGTAAAACAGATTTTCGGTACTGTGTTCGGCTAGTGTATCGATCAGGATATGCTCGGGTTTAACGCCCAGTTGCTCCGCATACATAGCCATGATCTTACTTTCGGTGTACTCGTTGTAAACCGCCCCGCCACTGAATATAATATTCTTGGCCATTCCGGTGCGATAGAGGAATGCTGCCCAACGAATTCGGAGCGACATCACATCACTAAAATTATCGTCGCCGTAAGGGACTCCGGGCACAATAATCGCGTCGTACGGTGCTTCCTCCTGTGCTTTCGTGTACAGTCGGCCGGTATTCACACAAGCTGCGAGTGATACCATGACTACCAAATAGATGATCCATTTCATATCCATACCAACAAAGAACGGGAAACTTTGTTCTCCGAATCAGTGACAAAGGTTATTTAACTGTAAATCTCCTTGAAAATAGGGTTCATCCGTGGACCAGATTCCACGTGGCGACGGCCATAATCCCTGCTGTCTCGGTGCGTAATCGGCTGGTACCCAGACTCACCATTTGCACACTGCGGGCTACGATTCGCTCCAGTTCTTCGGGGGAAAAATCGCCTTCGGGACCTATCAATACTGCGGCCTCCTGAACGCGACGGGCGGCGTCCAAAAATGGAATACTGCTTCCATCTTCGGCAAGGTGTGCTATAAAGGTGGGGATTGGGCATGAAGCCAAATAGTCATCCAACGTTTGCAACTCTTCCACTATGGGCAGGTGATACTTAAGGGATTGCTTCATGGCCGAGACCGCAATTTTCTGAAGGCGATCTGTTTTAATGGCTTTCCGTTCACTTCGGTCGCAACGAATCGGCACAATGCGGTGAACGCCTATTTCCACGGCTTTCTCAACAAAATACTCCATGCGATCTATGTTCTTCGTAGGAGCAATGGCCACGGTGAGTGGAAAAGCAGGCGCCGGGAATTGCTGCACATTCACCACCTCCAATACAGCCTTGCGGGCATGGGCTACAGCTATGCGGCACTGAAAGAGCGACCCTTTGCCGTCAGTAAAAAACACCTCATCCCCGGTGCTTTTTCGCAATACGCGGATGAGGTGTTTTGACTCTTGTTCGTCCAGAAAAAATTCCGGCGAATGAATATCTGATGTATAGAACAGCTGAAAATCCGGCATCTCCGGGTGCTGAACTATGCTTTGGCAGTAGCTTTCGGAGCAGCAGCGAGAATATCTTCGCTTGCAAATTCCTTGTACTTGCCAAAATTGTCGTTGAACTTATCGGCCAATTCCTGTGCTTTCGCATCGTATGCAGCCTTGTCGCTCCAGGTTGACTTTGGATCGAGAATTTCCGCCGGAACACCTTCGCAAGAAGTAGGCATTGCCAATCCGAAGATTTCGTGTGTGCGGTAATCCACTTGTTCCAGTTTACCTTCCAGCGCTGCAGTAATCATGGCACGCGTGTACTTCAGACTGATTCGGCTTCCTGTACCATAGGCACCACCGCTCCAACCGGTGTTGATGAGCCATACGTTCACATTGTTCTCATCCATTTTCTTTCCAAGCATCTCTGCATAGCGCGTTGGATGCAAAGGAAGGAACGGAGCTCCGAAGCATGCTGAAAAGGCAGTCTGAGGCTCGGTAATACCAGCTTCCGTACCGGCTACTTTCGCCGTATAACCCGAAATAAAGTGATACATGGCCTGTCCACGTGTCAGTTTTGAAACTGGAGGCAGAACGCCAAATGCGTCACAGGTCAGGAAGAAAATATTGTTGGGAATTCCCGCTTTCGAGGGAGTCACGATATTGTCGATGTGATGGATGGGATACGAAACACGCGTGTTTTCAGTTTTGCTTCCATCAGAGTAGTCAGGCGTACAGCCATCGTCTTCGAATCCGATATTTTCGAGGATCGCACCAAACTTAATGGCATCCCAGATTTGCGGTTCCTTTTCACGGCTCAAGTCGATGGTTTTTGCATAGCAGCCACCTTCGAAGTTGAACACAGAATTCGCGCTCCAGCCATGTTCGTCATCACCAATGAGACGACGGTTTGGATCGGAAGAAAGGGTCGTTTTACCGGTTCCCGACAATCCGAAAAATACAGATGTGTCGCCACCTTCACCCACATTGGCAGAGCAGTGCATAGAAAGTACGCCACGGTCGTGAGGAAGCACATAGTTCAATACTGAGAAAATACCTTTCTTAATTTCGCCGGTATAACCTGTACCACCAATAATGATCATCTTATCGGTAAAATTGATGATCGCGAAATTGTGCTGACGAGTGCCGTCAATTGCAGGATCTGCCATAAATCCCGGAGCACATACGATATGCCAATCGGGTTTAAAATTTTCAATTTCCTGCTCAGTTGGGCGCATAAACATGTTGTACGCAAACTGGTTCGACCAAGGGAACTCGGTTACCGTGCGGATGTTCAACCGGTAATCTTCTTCGGCGCATACATAAGCATCGCGTACATATACGTCGCGATTGGTCAGATATGCCTTCATGCGGTTGTACAACGCCTGGAATTTCGCAGGTTCGAACTTCTTGTTAACCTTTCCCCACCAAACCGAGTTTTCGGTGATGTCATCACATACCACAAAACGGTCTTCCGGTGATCGTCCGGTGAATTCTCCTGTATCTACAGCGAGTGCACCTGAAGAGGTCAGCATTCCCTGTCCGAGAATGATGCTTTCTTCCACAAGTTCTGCCGGAGATAAGTTCCAGTACACATTACCCAATCCTTTCAGATCGATGGTTTCGAGAGTAGCGTTGTCCGCTCTTTTTCCGAAGTTATTCATATATCGAAATGTTGATATTCAAATGAAATAGGGGGCAAATTTAGACCTTTTAAGGGGATGACATGTAGGTTGATTGCCGAAATGCATCAGGTATTTTTGCACAAATGTTCAATCAACAAAGGGATTGGCGCTCATTTCACTGCTTCAACATCAAGCCAGTCCCACGAATGCGCAAGTGAATTGAACCATACGGAGTGTTAAATCTGCATTATCTGATTTTTATCAGTTCCCGAATCACCATAAACCACGAAGCAATGATCAACGTCCCACCAATGGGTGTGACGGGGCCCCAAAGTGCTGCGCCCTGCCATTTGGCTTCATGCCATAAAATGAGCATATAGATACTGCCCGAGAATAAAACAACACCCCACGCCATAAGACGAAAAGGCCACCGTGCCGCGATTCCAAACGATGAGAAAACCGCCACGCATGCCAGGAGCGCTACGCCATGAAACATTTGATAACGGACTGCTGTTTCCAGACTTTGAAGCCTTGCCTCGGGTAGGATAGTCTTGAGCGCGTGTGCCCCGAATGCACCAATGATCACGCCCACAGCCATAAAAGCGGCACCCCAAATGGCCCATTTTTTCAATGGGTTGTTTAATAGCTTCTCCATACCACCGAAAGGTTTATTTTTGTCAAAACTAGTTCAATAGAACCCCATGAAACGACTTTCTACTCTTTTTCTTGCCCTGATTTGCAGTGCCGCTGTGCTAACCTCTTGCAACAATGAGCCAGCCGATCAACCAGCCACCTCCAAACCGGCTAAGTCTGACCCGGCTGCCTCCAACGGAAACCAGGAAACACGAAATTATGAACCGGCATTCACCGAAGAAGAACGTGCGGCCCGAATTGCGCGAAAAGAGGCAATCGCCCGGGAGGCGGAAGAAAATCGCCAGAACAATCCGGTGCTTAAGGAAGAGTACAACCTCAATTCTACCTATCGATATATTGACACGGCCCCGGAATTTAGCATGTTTGCCAAACTGATCCGAGCCTCAGACATGGCCAAGCAAATGCACGGCACTCAAATTACGCTATTCGCCGCCGACGACGAGGCATTCGCCAAAGTTGATCAGGGTATGCTGCACAAACTTACCGATCCCGACAATAAAAAGGCTTTGAACGACTTTATCCGTGCTTCGATGTGCACGCACG
>JAGQVX010000034.1 GCA_020437755.1 Flavobacteriales bacterium | reverse complement strand
GGCCCATTCGCTGTTGGTCTCTTCAAAATACTGTTCGAATTGCAGATACAACGGAATGATTTCAAGCATCTGTTTCTCCTCGGCCATTTTGGTGTACAATGCCACCGATCCCTTTAAATCACCGGAACACACGTTGGCAGGAATGAAAGAGGCCAGAAACTGAATCAAGTCCATATGCAGGGCTTCGGACTGCAATACAGACTGTTCCTGCTTCGCTGGTCGGCGAAACACATCGGTAAGCTTTTTCATGCTTGAGTTTTGTAGGGTTTTACCTACAAAGCCTGAAAATGTTACACTCCCACGTAGAATTGAAAATCCTTTATCCTTGCATTCGGACTTTCATGAAAATAATCACCTTTGCACTATGGGAGTGAAAGCTATCCTGGCCCGTCCGTTTGCCCGAATGGCCGTAAATCGAATACGCAAAGAAGCACACCGCGCAGCGGTCGTGCAAGAAAAGGTGCTGCGCTCCCTGGTGAAGCAGGCACAGCACACCCGATTTGGAGAGGATCATGGATTCGAAAGTGTCACCAATTACGGCGATTTTCGTGAGCGTGTTCCCATTCGGGATTATGAAGAGCTGAAACCATACATTGAACGAATTCTCAAAGGTGAACAGGATGTGCTGTGGCCGGGAATGCCCTTGTATTTCTGCAAGACATCCGGCACAACCTCCGGCGCCAAATACATTCCATTGACGCGTGAGTCCATGCCCAACCACATTGGATCTGCCCGAAATGCATTGTTGAGTTATATCGCCGAAACCGGAGACGCCTCCTTTGTGAATGGCAAAATGATCTTCCTTCAGGGATCACCAAAAATGGACACGTTGGAGTGCGGGGTTAAATTTGGCAGACTGAGCGGAATTGTAGCCAATCACGTACCCGGCTATCTTTTAAAGAACCGCATGCCAAGCTATGCTACCAATACTATCGAAGACTGGGAAACCAAAGTCGATGCTATAGTGGAGGAAACGCTCCCCGAGGACATGACCGTTATTAGTGGAATTCCGAGTTGGGTTCAAATGTACTTCGAGCGGCTCATTCAAAGATCGGGCAAAGCAACCATTGGAGAAGTCTTTCCCAACTTCGGTCTGTTTGTCTTTGGTGGCGTCAATTTCGAACCCTACCGCAACATTTTCCGAAGGTTGATCGGGAAGGACATTCCTTCTATTGAGTTGTATCCGGCAAGTGAAGGTTTTATTGCCTATCAGGACTCACAGGTAGAAGAAGGCATGCTGCTGGTGATCAACAGCGGAATTTTTTATGAGTTCATTCCTACCGAGGAGTTCCACAACGAAAATCCTACACGACTTTCGCTACGCGACGTTCAGGTAGGTGTCAACTATGTGATTATTCTTAACACCAACGCCGGACTTTGGGGCTACAACATTGGTGATACCGTTAAATTCGTTTCACTCGATCCGCCGCGAATAAAAGTAACCGGAAGGATCAAGCACTTCACTTCAGCATTTGGAGAGCACGTCATAGGAGAGGAAGTGGAGCGAGCCATGACTGATATTTCGGCACAAATGGGTTTCGAAGTAAAGGAATTCCACGTAGCTCCTCAATTACAGCCCTCCGAAGGACTACCCTATCACGAATGGTTGGTAGAATTTTCAGGGGAACTACCCGACTTAGACCTTATGGCAAAAGCCATTGACGCGCACATGCAACGTCAAAATCCGTACTATCGTGATTTGCTCACAGGTTCCGTTTTGCGGCAATTGGTGATCACTCCGTTACCTGCTCAGGCATTCAACGTGTATATGAAATCCATTGGTAAACTCGGTGGTCAAAACAAAGTCCCCCGATTGGCCAACGATCGTAAGGTAGCCGATGGGCTCTTGAGGAAATGATGAATTCAAGCATTGGCGAGCAGATGCCACTCGTTTTTATGTAACATTCAGGCAAAACAGAATAATCTTCAGAAACTGGTCGTTTATTGACCGTATATCTGCTCACCCCATGCGACTACTGCACATTATTCCTATTCTTTTCTTCACGCTAGCCTGGGGCACCGGCTTTTCACAGGTAACAGCCGATATTTCCGAAGTAGATTTTGGTGAAATCAATAGATCCACCGACCGCGTAATTGACATAACTCTGACCAATTCCGACGATCAACCTGCTTTTTTACTGCGCTATGGGTTTCCTCCTGAGTATTTGGTGATCATGAGCGATAAGACCATTCCTCCGGGGGGAACAGCCACGTTGCGCGTGAAATTCAATCCGCAGCTCAAAGGATCAGTGAAAGACCCCGTCGACTTGTGGTTCTCGAATATGGACAAGCCTGTACATTTCGTTTTCGAGGCCAACGTGCTCTACATAGACCACTCCGATAATCCGGCTTGTCCGAGTTTTAACGAGCGACCTGCCAATTGCTGCAATGACGAACCGGCATTGGTAGAAGTCTTTGACCGAAGCAATGGGAAACCCATCAGTGGAGCCCGTGTGAGGATCATCCAGCAGGGAACGTTGCAGCAGACCATGATCATGGACAGACAAGGGGGTCATGAGCTGGATGCACCGATAGCCTACTACTACCTCATAGCCGATGCGCGGGAATATTTCCCGTCTGATACGGCGATGTACATCAATCGACGCAATAATCATATCAGGCTGTTGCTCGATCCCGCCCCCAGAACTACGGAGGTGGAAACACTCGCAGTTCAGGAGCCAGAGCAGCCTGAGGCCCCTGACGATGTCATGGAAGAAGTAACAATTCGGATTGAAAAAGACGATCAGCCCACCACCGATCCCAATCCTCCCCCACTTCCACTGAATGAGGATGCCAATCTTCCCGAGTCACGCTATTCGAGAAACAATGTAGTGATACTAGTAGATGTGAGTCAGTCCATGAATCAGGGCGGTAAAATGGATCTGCTAAAAGCCTCTGTATTGGGCTTATCGGATGTAATTCGGGATGTGGACAATGTAAGTCTGATTACCTACGCCTCCCAATCGAACGTCGTCATCGAAAAAGCCACTGGCCGGGAACGAGAGGCCTTGCAGAAGAGTACTCGTGAGTTGCAAGCAGGCGGTATGACGGCAGGCGCCAAAGGATTTAAAGCAGCCTTTGAATTGGCAATGACTCATTTTATCGAAGGAGGGAACAATCAGGTAATTGTAGCAACCGACGGTGCCTTTCGAGCGGCCGACCAGGCTAAGATTGATAAGCTGGTCAGGAAGTACCGTAAGAAAGGAGTAACTACTTCCGTCATCGGAATCAAGAGCACGAGTGGAGCCAGTAAAATTTTGGATTCGATAGCCCGGGAGGGTGAAGGAAGTTTTATTTACATGGAAGATTTTGATGCATCACAGCAGCAATTGGTTGAAGAAATCAAGTCAAGATCATTCAAGATCAAGTAATTGAAACTGTAAGTTCACGGAGCACTTTTCCGCTGATTTAGATAACCCGCATTTCGGATGCTTCCTATCGACGTTTGAATTCCTAATTTTGCCGCATGGCAACTCAACAACCCCTACTGATTGGAATTGCCGGAGGAAGCGGTTCAGGAAAAACCACTTTTCTCCGCGCGTTGTTTGAAGCATTTCAAGGTGGGGAATTGGCGCTTGTATCTCAGGATAACTACTACCATCCTATTGAAAAGCAGCAACGTGATCAAAATGGAGAGGTGAATTTTGACTTACCTGAATCCATTGACCGCAAGCATTTTTTTGAGGATATCCACTCATTGGTATCGGGCAAGCCCATCACCAAAGTGGAGTATACGTTCAACAACTCTACTCGCGTTCCGGAACACATCGTTATCCAGCCTGCGCCGGTCATTATCACGGAAGGGTTGTTTGTGTTTCACTATGAAGAGATCTGCCAGCAACTTAACTACAAGGTTTTCCTCGACGCTCACCATGAAACCCGACTGGAGCGACGAATTCGAAGGGATCAGGAAGAGCGTGGTTATCCCGAAGATGCCGTGAGGTACCAATGGCACCATCATGTGTTGCCGGCCGAACAGTCGTGGCTCGATCCGTTCAAGCCGCACGCTGACCTCGTAGTTGACAACACCCATTCGTTTGAAGAAGGGCTTGAAGCATTGAAGCATCTCATTCGGAAACACTTACAGCAATAACCCATGCGAAAGATTTATCATTTGGCCTCGTGCTCTACTTGCCAACGTATAATCAAAGAGTTAAAACTCGACGAGGCAAAGTTTGAATTTCAGGACATCAAAACCGAGAATATCACCCCGGCTCAATTGGAGGAAATGCACGCCAAGACAGGTTCCTATGAGGCGCTATTCAGCAAACGGGCAATGAAATACCGTGAATGGAATCTGGGTGCCAAGGATCTCACCGAAGCCGATATCAAAGACCTCATCTTAAAGGAATACACCTTTCTCAAACGTCCGGTAATTTGGGTTGACGATCAACTATTTGTGGGCAATACGGCCAAGGTAATCGCAGCGGCAAGGGAAGCTATAGCCCGATAAAATGGGAAAGTGGCAGGCTCATGTGGCATTAGGTGTTGTGGCGCTGATTTATGGCGCTAACTATGTCATTGCCAAAGGCCTGATGCCAGACCCTATAGCTCCTCGTGCCTTTATTCTTGTCCGAGTTTCAGGAGCCCTCTTGTTATTTTGGATGGTCAGGCTTTTTGTCAGAGAAACCATCGACCGCAAGGATCTGCCGCGCTTCTTACTTTGCGGACTTACCGGAGTTGCCACCAATCAAATTCTTTTTTTTGAGGGTCTCAATTTGACCTCACCCGTCAATGCCTCCATTATTATGACCATTAACCCAATCCTGGTGATGATTTTGGCCGGTATCATTTTGCACAACCCCATAACGCGTCGCAAAATCGCAGGTGTGCTGATCGGTGCAGCGGGTGCCATTACGTTAATCGCCAAATCAGGCAGTCAGGACATCACCGCTTCCTGGCAGGGAGATGTTTTGGTTCTCCTGAATGCTACTTCGTATGCCATTTACCTGGTGATTGTGAAACCTTTACTCCTTAAGTACAAGCCCATTACGGTTATTTCGTGGGTATTCCTCATGGGTTTGATCTTTGTGCTTCCGGCAGGTCTGGGTCCTTTTTTACGTACATCCTGGGGCAGTCTGGATAGCCTGGCATGGAGCAAGGTGGCATTTGTGGTAGTGGCAACGACCTTTATGGCCTACCTGCTCAATATTTTCGCCTTGAAACGCGTACAGCCAACTGTTGCCTCGGCTTACATCTATTTGCAACCCATAGTGGCCACCATTGCCACCTGGCTCACTATGCCGGGAGATCACCAACCTTTCAATGCTGTTAAATTGCTGTGTGCCCTATTCATATTTGTAGGCGTATGGTTGGTAAGCGGGAATCCGACCGGGCGACTACGTGTTTCCAATAGAGGTGTCCAAGAATAGGGCATATCTGCCTGCGCAGTTGAGGGTTAATGTGTATTTTCGCCAAAAATCACAACATGTCAGTGAGAAGACCCTTCAACTTAAGCGAATGGATTGCGCAAAACCGAGACCTGCTCAAGCCACCGGTAAGCAACAAGAATCTGTATGTTGAATCAGGCGATTTTATCGTAATGATCGTCGGGGGACCAAACGCCCGTAAGGACTATCACTACAATGAAACGGAAGAGTTGTTTTACCAGCTTGAAGGTGACATTAACGTCCGTATTCAAGAGGACGGAAAAGCCGTTGACATTCCGATCCGGGAAGGAGAAATGTTCCTTTTACCGGCCAAAACACCGCATTCGCCCATGCGAGGGGAAAACACAGTAGGTCTGGTCATTGAATGCGTTCGCAAGGGCAGTGATTTCAAAGACGGACTGATGTGGTTTTGCGATGAGTGTAATCACCCTTTGCACGCTACGTATTTCCCATTGGACAATATCGAGAAGGACTTCTTACCCAGATTTAAGGAATTCTATGGTTCAGAAGAACTTCGAACCTGCAAAAACTGCGGGCATGTGATGCCGGTTGATGAGCGTTTTGTGGGATAATTTCGTGAGCAACTTTATTTGCCCTTGTGGCGTCTTGATAATTGAGAACTAACCAATCGTATTTTTAATGAAACACATTTTACTTTTTGTTGCAATCATCGCCGGTGTAGCGAGCTTTGGAGATGTAATGGCTCAGGGCGATTGCAATTTGGATGTAAGCATTGACAATCAGGGATGCGGCGTATTCGTGCTCACAGCGAGCAACTATGAAGACAACGCCATGCTCAACTGGTATTTGGGAGGAGAGCTCTATCAATCCGATGTGAACATTGTGACCATTTTGTTTGAAACAAACGATCCTGCCCAGGTGTGCGTATCGTACACCACCGATTTGTGTATGGAAGGCGTTGAATGGTGCGAAACACTCACTCCAACACTTTGCAATGATTGTCCGGAAGACACCTTTATGGGTGCCGGAGAGGTGTGCGGTTGCTACAGCTTTGAAATCGGATCCTTCGTGGATGGTGAAGCGGTTACCTGGAACTTTGGTGACGGGACAGTAGTAGAGGGTGGTCACTTCATTGAGCATTGCTTTGAGGAAGATGGCAACTATACCGTTACTGCGGCTTACAGCTCTCCCGTATGTGAAGGAGCTGAATATACCCTTGGGGTTGCCGAAGTGAATTGCGGCACTACCTGCACTGAAATAGCTCTTGGCATGGACAGCAATGTGGGTAACGGCGGACCTACATTCGTGAACTGGTTCATCTATGATGAAGTGGCTGAGCTCATGGCCAACGGAGTGTGCCAATACAATCTTGAAACTGCTTTTTGCGACGCAATGGCTTGTCTGGAAGACGGCTGCTATACCTTTGAAGTAACCAGTGACACTCCAATCGACAACGCAGATGCATTCACCTTCAGCCTGGGAGAAGCGGCTGATATTGTGGGAGAACCACAATACATTGAATTCGAAGGAGGCTACCAGTGGGTTGTCGATTTCGGGGTAAACAGTGCGTGTGGACCATGTCCAATTGATGGAACCATGGACTTTCAAGGAGGTTCTTCTTACCTCTTTACCGTGGATGTTCCCGATGGTGTTGTGGTATCGTGGTACATCGACGGTACCTATATGGAACAAGGCACTGCCTATGACTATACATTCGATCCCGGAACATACGTAGTGTGCGCATCATACGAAACTGAACTTTGTCCGGAAGGTGTGGAATTCTGCTTCGATGTTGTTGTTGAAGCTACCGGTTGTCCCGAAGACAGCGGGTTCGTAGCTCTTGCCGATTGTGGCTGCTTCGGATTCGAAGTAGGCTCATTCGTTGAAGGAGAATCTGTGAACTGGCTTGCCAGCGATGGAACGGAATACAACGATGCCGGCCACTACCAGCAATTCTGCTTCCAGGAGAATGGAACGTATACTGTTACTGCAGATTATTCGTCGCCGGTTTGTGAAGGCGAGACGTACACGTTTGTGGTTGAAGTAGATTGTTTCATTGAATGTACTGAGGTGAATTTCGGCTTTGACAGCGATGTAGCTGAAGGAGGTCCATTCAACGTGCAGTATATCGTTAAAGATGCCGAAGGTGAAACCTGGACAAGCGGTGCTTGCGGTTACACCGGTGATATCGACAACTGCGATGTTACGACATGTCTTCCTGTGGGTTGCTACACTGTTGATCTGTACTCGATCGACCCGATGAATAACACCAACAACTTTACTGCAGGTGTTTATATCAACGGTTCTTTAGTTCCGTTCCAGGATGATCCGATTTTCGACGGAAATTATCACATGCAATTCACCTTCTCAGTAGGTGGAGGCTGTGAAGCAACGGCTTGCGAACTCGGTCTGTCGTACGGACAATTCAGCGGACTTAACTACAACTTTGTAGCTGAGCCTTCAGATCCAAACGCCGACATTACCTGGACATTCAGCGATGGTGGTTCGTCAACAGGAGGCTTTGTTTCGTATACCTTCGCAGAGGCAGGTGAATACGAAGTCTGCGCCTCATACACTACGGAATTTTGTCCGGATGGCGTTGAAGAATGCGTAATCGTGTATGTAGAAGAAGAAGCTTGTCAGTTCGTGACCGTTTCGGTAGAAGCAGACTTCAGCGGATTGGACGCTGATCTTATTGAGTTCGTTTTGGAAAGCGAAGGAATTTCAGTCGACGGACAGTGGGAGCTTGTTGAAGGCATGGCCAGTTTCGTGTTTGACTTCTGTCTGCCCGATGGTTGCTACTCATTAACTCTTGACCCTATGGCTGCCTTGGCTGCTAGTTTCATTGACTTCTCCATCACGGATGCAGAGGGCAACAACATCGGAACGCTGGAGTTCTCATCGGGCGATGATGGCGCACTTACCATTGAGTTTGGAGTGAATGAGAATTGTTCCGACAATATTCAAGAGGTGGCACAAGGCCAAATGGAGTTGTTCCCCAACCCGGCATTTGACCAGGTAACCATTTACACTCCAACCCTGAAAGGTCAAAAGATCTATCGCATCTTCGATATTTCAGGTAAGTTGGTAATGGAAGGAAACTTCACGGGTGAAACCCGAAAAATTTCAGTAACTTCCCTGTCATCAGGAGTTTATACCCTGAAAGTGACCAATAGCGACGCTGAACATCAGCAACGCCTGGTCATCCAGTAACAAGGCGATCAGATATCAATCATATCCAAAAGGGGTCGACAGTAATCAAGGGACTGTTCGGCCCTTTTTTGTGAAGCAATTATTGACGAACGAATTAGTAAATTTTTGACCATACCACCTTGCGATGTTAATGAACGTCAACAACATACTTATTCATGACTTTCCAGTTTTATATTTCCTAAATTCGCACCGTTTCAAACCTTGCCGATACTATGAATTTCAATCGCGCTAATGTAATTACCGGATGGTTGGTGTGGCTCATCGCCACAATCGTTTACTTATTGACCATTGAGCCAACGGCCAGCTTTTGGGACTGCGGTGAATTTATTGCCTCAGCCAACGGACTGGAAGTAGGGCACCCTCCCGGTGCTCCTTTGTGGATGATGCTCGCAAGGTTCTTCATCATTTTCGCTCCGGCCGGAGCTGCGGCCATGAGCGTTAACGTCCTCAGCGCACTATGCAGTTCATTTACCATTCTTTTCCTGTTCTGGAGTATCACCCATATCGCGAAAAAAGTGGCCGAACGCCAGGGCGAATGGTCATCGGGCAAGCTTATAGCCGTTCTGGGTTCTGGTACCGTTGGTGCTTTGATGTACGCATTGAGCGACTCGTTTTGGTTTTCAGCCGTAGAAGGCGAAGTATATGCCATGTCTTCCTTATTCACAGCACTTGTATTTTGGGCTATTTTGAAGTGGGAAACCCTGGCCGATAAAGGAGGGGAATTGCGCTGGCTGGTGCTCATTGCATACTTCATGGGCTTGAGTATTGGAGTCCACCTCCTGAACCTCCTCGCCATTCCGGCCATTGCCTTTGTGTACTATTTCAAAAGGTATGAAGTAACTCCGAAAGGCATTATAGCCACCCTCGCAATCTCATTGGGAATTCTAGGTCTTATTATGATTGGAATTATCCAGGGCGTCATCAAATTAGCCGCAAAAGTAGAGCTATGGTTTGTGAATGATCTTGGATTGGGATTCAATTCAGGCGTGCTGTTTTATGCGATCCTGATCCTTGGCTTTTTCATCGCAGCCTTGTGGTACACGCGTAAAAAACAACTCATTGGACTCAACACGCTGGTACTGGGCAGTCTGGTATGTTTGCTGGGCTATTCCACTTTCGCGCTGATCGTGATTCGCTCGCATGCTAACACGCCGATGGATGAGAACAACCCTGAAAACCTATTTGCCTTATTGGCATACCTCAATCGTGAACAATACGGCGACCGTCCATTGCTGTACGGACAGTATTTCAACACGCCCACTGTTCTTGGGGATGACTATAAAGATGGAGAATCGGCATTTATAAAGAGCTACTCTATTTATGAGCAAACCAAGTCGGGAGAAAAGCGCGTGCAGTCTTTCCGTTGGGAATGGGAAGCTCAGGAATTTATGAATGAGGCACAGGGCCAAAAGTACAGCGTGCGTCAGGAATACGTTAATTCACGCGACAAGGAAGGGGCGGTTCCCAACTATGATCCGCGTTATTGCGGCTACTTCCCCAGAATGTACAGCCGTCAGGCCAATCACATTCCGCACTATAAGGAGTGGAGTGATTACAAAGGCTGGAATTCTGGTGGCCGCGAAGAGGTGCAGAAAGACGAAGCCAAACTGCGCGAGGCCGAGACGATGATTCAGCAAATCAATGCATATCAGAATCAATTGCTTGCACAAGGCAAACAAGCTCCCGCCGAGCTCCGCACGGAATTCAACAAACAAATGCGTGTGCGCGAACGCATGCAGGAAAAGCTCAAGCCTTCCTTCGCTGAAGACATGCGCTATTTCCTCAGTTTTCAGAACGGTTGGATGTATTGGCGTTACTTCATGTGGAACTTCTCCGGAAGGCAAGATGATGAGCAGGGACATGGCGATATCATTCATGGAAACTGGCTCTCCGGAGTCAAATTTATAGACGAACAACGCCTCGGAAACCGCGACCTACTGCCCGAAAGTCAATTATCCAATAAGGGTTTTAACCGGTATTTCTACCTACCCTTGATTTTGGGATTGATCGGCCTGTTTTTCCACATGATTCGCATGCCGAAAGACTTTAGCGTAGTTGCATTACTATTCTTACTCACGGGGGCTGCCATTGTGGTCTATCTCAATCAGTACCCCCTTCAACCAAGGGAACGCGACTACGCTTATGTGGGATCATTCTACGCCTTTGCTATATGGGTCGGATTGGGCGTCTATGCGTTATTCGACGCCTTTAAGTCACTTGAAAAAGCAGGTATGATCCGATTGGCATCGATGCTTCTCGGAGGTTCATTGTTGTTCTACATTATGGAGAAGATGATGGGTGATTCCTACGCCTTGTCATACTCGTTGATGTACATGGCTGGCATTGCTCTCGTGCTCTTTGCCCTGATGTATGGTCTCAGGATGATCAAATTCAACGAAAAAGGAGCCGCCGCACTCACTGTCATTGTGGGATTGATAGTTCCCATCATTGTTGGTGCAGAAGGTTGGGACGATCACTCCCGTGCAAAACGTCGTACCGGAGTTGATTTTGCCAAGAACTACCTCGACTCGGTAGAGCCTAATGCCATATTGTTTACCAATGGTGATAACGACACCTTCCCCCTGTGGTATGTCCAGGAAGTGGAGGGATACCGCACCGACGTTCGAGTCGTGAACCTGTCGCTGCTGAATACCGACTGGTACATTGACCAGATGAAGTACAAGGCCTACAATTCCGATCCTGTACCGTTCTCGATGAAAGAACAGCAGTATCGTCAGGGTGTGAGAGATTATGTGTATCTCGACAATTCTCTCAATAAGAACAACGCCTACATCGACCTAAACCGCGCAATGGAGATTTGTCTGGATGACTCGAAGGCATTTACCTTTTCTTCAGGCAAGCCGGTACAGTACTTACCTTCGGATAAGTTTAGCATACCGGTAGATTCAGCTAAGGTTATTGACCGGGGCATTGTATCCGTTGAAGATTCAGCCCGAATCGTTGACGCCATTGAGTGGACGGTAACTGACGGGCGTGGAAATCCGAAATCGGTGATTTACAAGAGCAGCTTGTTGGTGTTGGATCTTTTGCGGAACAACAATTGGGAGCGTCCCATTTACTTTGCTGTAACCACCGGTATGGATGCCTATATGGGGCTTACGGATTACTTCCAGTTGGAAGGGTTGGCATACAAGCTGGTTCCTGTTAAGTCGCCACCCAATCCGAATCCAAACGTTGTGGGAGCCATCGCCGCGGATATCATGTACAAGAACATCATGGAGGAATTCCAATGGGGTAACATGGATGATGTTTCGGGAAATGGCATTTATATGGACGAGAACAACCGACGAATGACAACCAATCTTCGTTTGCAGTGTTCGAATCTTGCTGAACAACTCGTGAAGGAAGACAAGGAAGAAAAAGCACTGAACATCCTCAACAAGTGTATTGAGGTAATGCCGGAGAAAAACGTTCCATACGATCGTGTAATGCTGCCGATTATTGAATCATTCTTTGCACTTGGTCCGTTGGATACCACACTGGTACCTCAGGCCAAAAATTCCAAATTGTCACCCGAACTCCAACTGGAAGCCCAGGAAATGGGCAAAATTGTCTCTACACGTCTGTTTGAATTGTTCGAACAGGATTTGGAATATTTCTCCTCACTCGAACCTGAATTTGCCATCATTCATGCAGAAGATATGGATCTTAAGTTGAGTGTTTCGGAACGATTGGTACGACTGTACAACTTCTATTTACCCGGAAGTGAAGAGACCCAAAACCTCATTACGAGATTTGAGGCTATGAACGAACTGTACAATAAAAAAGTTGATGAAATCAACAACCGAGGCAAAATTGGTCCGGTGAGCTTTTAACGACAACGACATCTGATTGCTATAAAACTGAAGAGGGAACGTTTGAAACGTTCCCTCTTTCATTTGAGGAATCTCTTTTTGCGATTACAATTACAATCCTTAAAAAAGGTCACAAAAAGCAACGTCGGCTGTTCATCCCGCTAAAGAAACCGACTTCCCCTGTTGCTTTAAAAAAGCACATCTAAAAGCTCAGTCATAAATGGATACATCTTTGTATCCGCGTGGAAAACGCACTTTCTTGCGTGTTTCCTTGAAATACTGATCCCACAGTGGACTGTGAAAGTTGTACACATCACCTGTCCCACCTTGCTTTTGGGATCCTTTTTGATTCTTGTGTTTCATAGCCGTGCAGATGAGTTCTATCCTTAAGACCCTTTGAGGTAAAAAAGGGTTGCACGATTTACCTGATTTGAAGTGAATAAAATGAGTCCATTAACA
Organism: Flavobacteriales bacterium; assembly: GCA_020437755.1. GTDB lineage: Bacteria > Bacteroidota > Bacteroidia > Flavobacteriales_D > Sanyastnellaceae > JADFAK01. The sequence goes on along the minus strand of JAGQVX010000034.1, from coordinate 16,393 downwards.
GAGGGGTTACACATCTTTTCCCGAACTTAACCGTATAGTAAGAGAAATCTTACAGCACCCTTATCTGCCTTTCTTACCGGAATTGCTACAGGTACATCTACTTTTGGAAACCAGCTAACTGAAAAACAACATGTCTGTTCCATTCAAAATATTCATCGTAGAAGACGACATCTGGTATGGTGAGGTATTGGAGTATGTTCTCAACCTCAACCCGGAGTTTGAAGTGGAGCGTTTTACTAGTGGGAAATCCTTCCTTGACAACCTCCATCGTAATCCTGATGTCGTCACCCTCGACTATAAGCTTCAGGACATGGCAGGCGACCAGATATTTGAGCGCATCAAAGCCTATAATCCCGGCATTGAGGTGGTGATAGTATCGGGACAGGACAATGTATCCACAGCGGTTGATTTGTTGCGCAAAGGAGCATACGACTACATTGTGAAGGATGACGACGCCAAGGACAAACTGTGGAATGCCGTTCGGAATATTCGTGAAAAGATTGACCTGGAGCGTGAGATTATTCAGCTTCGTGAGGAGATAGGCATCAAATATCAGTTTGGCAATCTGGTGGGTCAGAGTCCGGTGATTAGCAAGGTGAAAACCTTGATGGAAAAAGCCTGCAAGACCAATATTACGGTCTCCCTCAGTGGAGAAACAGGCACCGGAAAGGAAGTAGCTGCAAAGGCCATTCATTACAATTCCAATCGGTCAAAGGGTCCATTTGTGGCGGTAAACGCTGCGGCAATTCCTCGGGAGCTTATTGAAAGCGAACTATTTGGACATGTTAAAGGCGCTTTTACGGGAGCCGAAAGCACCCGAATAGGTAAGATTCAGCAAGCTACCGGTGGCACCATTTTCCTCGATGAAATTGGAGAAATGGATATGGCCATGCAGGCCAAGTTGTTGCGTGTTTTGCAAGAACGGGAAATCACCCCGGTGGGAAGTAATGAAGTGATCCCTATTGATGTGCGCGTCATTGTGGCCACCCATCAAAATCTGGGAGACCTGGTTCAGCAAGGGAGATTTCGAAGCGACTTATACTATCGCCTTCTTGGGCTGCCTATTGAAATGCCTCCACTGCGGGATCGCGGGAATGATCTCATCATGCTTGCTCAGCATTTTCTCGCCGAGTTTGCCGTTGAGAACAAGACAAAAAAAATTAAGCTTTCCAGTGAGGCCAAAACCAAGCTCAGATCCTATACGTTTCCGGGAAACGTGCGTGAACTTAAGGCCGTTATAGAATTGGGAGCCGTTCTCTGCAATAATGAGGAAATATTGGAGTCAGACATCAACTTCACTACGGCTATGGGAACCAGTGATTTTCTGGTTACCGAAAAGACTTTGAAAGACTACACTATTCAAATTATCAAGCACTTTCTGAACAAGTATGACCAGAACGTTTTATTGGTGGCAAAGAAACTCGACATTGGAAAGTCCACCATTTATCGAATGATCAAAAACAAAGAACTCTAATCGCAACTTTAAATTATGCAGGTAGAACAGTACTCCTGGACAGCCGAAGCCGGCTGGAAAGCAGAAAAAGACCGTGGTCTGTCACAAAAGGCCAATTTGGTACTGTGTTTTGGCGGTATTGATATCGTCCACAATCAGGAACGTTTTGACGAACTCACTAAAATGTACCCCAATGCACACATTGTGATGGGGTCTACAGCGGGAGAAATCATCGATCAACGGGTGCAGGACGACACCATAACCGCTTCGGCATTGTACTACGAAAAGACGCCCTTGCAATTTGTTGAAATCGATGTAGCCAACTTTAACTCAAGCCGGGAATGTGGCAAGGCAATAAGTGAAGCCCTTAGAAAAGAAGACCTCAACCATGTATTGGTCATTTCCGATGGAAGTATGGTAAACGGTGATGATCTGGTGACCGGTATCAATGAGAATCTACCCAAGGAAGTAGTAGTAACCGGTGGACTTGCAGCCGATGCCGGTCGTTTCTCCAAGACCTATGTAGGTTTGGACAAAGTGCCCGAATCCGGAAAAATTGTGGCCATTGGACATTATGGAAAGGAATTACGTGTGGGTCATGGATCAAAAGGAGGATGGGACGAATTTGGACCTATTCGCACCGTTACCCGATCGGAAGGAAATGTATTGTATGAACTGGATGGACAAAACGCACTCACTTTGTACAAAAAGTACCTGGGAGATAAAGCCGAAGAGCTTCCAGGATCTGCATTGCTGTTTCCGCTAAGTCTCTACTGCAATGACGGAACTCAACTGGTACGTACCATTTTGTCGATAGATGAGGAGGAAGGAACTATGACGTTTGCCGGCGATATTCCTCAAAATGCAGAGGTGCGCCTTATGATGGCCAATTTCGACCGATTGATAGACGGAGCGGCCAACGCTGCCGAAGCTTGTTATACCAAACTGGAAGACCACGACCCTGAGTTCGTACTCATGATCTCATGCATTGGTAGAAAGATTGTTCTCGATCAGCGCATTGAAGAAGAGGTTGAAGGCGTATTCGAGGTTTTTGGTGAGGATGTGGTATATTCGGGATTCTATTCCAATGGTGAAATTTCACCAGTATTGGAGAGTGTGGGATGTGCACTGCACAACCAAACAATGACGATAACTACTTACTCTGAAAACTAAATATGTCGGAAGATCAACACCGATTACTGCGCCGACAACTGCGCAAATTCTTTGGTGATGGTGCTGAAATCTCACCCGAGCTTCAGGCATTTATCGAAGCTGTTGATCAATCCTACAAACACCACGAAAGTGATCGCCAGCTCATAGAACGCGCTATGGAACTCTCGTCAAAAGAACTGACGGAATCCAACAAAAAACTCCTTGAAGAAAGCAAAAAGCAGAAAGTGCTGATTGATTCCCTGAAGGATTCCTTGCGCTCTATATCTTCTTCCAATCTCATTACCGATGATCATGATTTGCTCAAAATCGCCGACTTGCTTTCCATTGAGATTGAGCAAAGGAAACGAGCCGAAGCCCAAATCATAGCCTCGGAAGAAAAGTACCGAGGAATCATTGAAAACATGAATCTGGGTATGCTGGAGACCGACAACAATGGTGTTGTTGTCAATGTGTACGACCGCTTCCTCACCATGACCGGCTATACAGCCGATGAAGTTTTGGGCAAGGACCCCAAGGAGGTCATGCTGCCTGAAGGAGCTCAGCAAATTATGCGATCGCAGGAAGCACATCGAAAAACGGGTGAATACAACGTTTACGAACTTCAAATCAGGCGAAAAGATGGTGAGCTCATTTGGGTCATTGTCTCCGCCGCACCCATTTTTGCAGCCGATGGCTCGATTACCGGTTCACTGGGTATCCACTTCGATATTACGCACCGGAAGCAAATTGAGTCTGACCTTGAAATCGCAAAAGCTACTGCTGAAGCTTCTCTGAAAAGTAAGGATCTGTTTCTCGCCAATATCTCGCATGAGATTCGCACCCCGATGAATGCCATTATTGGTATGTCGCGTTTGTTGTCGGAAACACCTTTGAACTCATCTCAGAAGGAATACCTCCGGGCAATTTCCACTTCAGCACAAGGGCTTTTGGTCATTATCAATGACGTGCTGGATATGTCGAAGATCCAGTCGGGTAAGTTTACCATGGAGACCATTGATGTGGACCTGGAGCATCAGCTTAAAACCCTGGAGCAAACCTTCCAGTTCAAAGCTGAAGACCGGGGGATCTATTTTCAGGTTATTCAGGATAAATCGTTGTACCCATTTGTCCAAACGGATCCTACACGCTTGAATCAAGTGCTTACCAATCTGGTAAGTAATGCGTTGAAATTCACCACTGTGGGAGGAGTAACGCTCACGGTAAAGAAATTGAATTCGGGTAAGGATTCGGCCGATATTGAGTTTTCGGTTAAGGACACAGGAATTGGCATAGACAAAGAAAAGCTGAATGCCATTTTTGAAAGCTTCACGCAAGAAGATTCTACCATTACGAGAAAGTATGGCGGTACCGGACTCGGCTTGGCCATATCCCGGCAGCTGGTTGAATTGCTGGGAGGAGAACTGTTTGTCGAAAGTGAAAAAGGCAAAGGATCAGTCTTCCGGTTCGTTCTCCATTTGCCGAATGGCACACCTTTGAAAAAAGAACGCAAACAGTCCACTGAGCTGACAAGCCTCGACGGTATGAAGGTACTGCTAGTGGAAGACAATGAAATCAACCAATTCCTTGCGGTGACGATTCTCAAACGCTGGAATACTCTTGTGGAAACGGCAAGCAACGGATTGGAAGCGATTGAATTTGCCAAAAAACAGACATTCGATGTCATCCTTATGGACATGCAAATGCCCGAGATGGACGGTATTGAAGCAACGCGTTACCTCCGTGCCGAACTGAAGATTCAAACACCCATCATCGCGCTTACGGCCAATGCTGTGAAAGGAGAACAGGAAAAATGTATCGAAGCAGGCATGAACGATTACCTGTCCAAACCGTTTGACCAGGATGTCTTGTTCGAAAAACTGGCGAACTGCTACACACAACCAACACCCGTACAAAAGAAAGCTTCCGCGTCACACCTTGCCAATCCTTCAGGTAGGTTTTCCTTGAAGAAGCTGAACAAGATGTACAACGGTGAAATCCAGTTTGTTAGACGAACGGTTGAAATATTCCTGTCGCAATTCCAGGCGGATATGGCCCGGTTAAACGAAGCGCTGGCGAGTGAGAATTTGGAAGGAATCGAACAAATGGCTCATAAAATCAAGCCCAATATTGATTTGTTTGATATCGCTGAGTTGAAAGAAGACGTGCGTCAAATCGAACTTCAGGCACATGCCGGGAAGCTGGAAGGACTCGAGTTCAAAATCAAAAGGCTGGACCAGGTGATGAGTGAAGTGGGTGAAGAAATGGGAAAATCGCTCAACTAAAGAATGGCAACTTTCCGGGTCAGGGCAACATCTTGAGTAACCATGGTGACTCCAAAAATCCCTGCAGAAGGCAATTGAATGATCTGTTGTTCACCTTTGTTGACTTTTCCTGTTTCGTGTATCCTCCCATCGGCCGACCACAACCGGTACACGCCATCTTCCGTACAGGTAACACGAACGTGTTTCTGGTGTTGATTAACGACTACGGTCAACTCCGGTAAGCTATGCTCCCCTATGAGTTCTGCACAGTCTAAAGCAATCTCCTCAATCGTGTTGCAGCCATTGCCATTGAGATTGAGCATTACCGTCCCAAAAACACCGTCTTCCTCAATTACCGGCAAAACCCCGCAACAAGTGCCCAGGGCTGTGTTGTTGTGGATGGATAAATTTTGCCCTACCGACTCCAAACTGTACAATCCATTAATATGCACCATGCTGGAATTCTGCGCAATGGTTAACGTGCCGCCAATGCTAATCAAACTTTCCAATGGATTGACATTGGCCAACAACACCATATCCCGAATCTCCAGGTCTCCCCCAACCCAGGTAAGGTTTTGAAGTCCGTCCAGACTCAACAAAGCAGGCAGCGAAATAAACAATGCTCCTCCCACAGACGTTACGTTGCTCAGCCCTTGCAGGCTGTTGAGAATCAGGTTTTGTTCATTCAGGATGAGGTTGCCCTCTACGGCAGAAATCCCCGAAAGTCCATGTAGATTTTGCAGCACATGATTCTCCATTACCCGGATATCTCCGCCTACGTGTGTCACGCCGCTCAGAGCATCGATTTCTTCCAACGTAATGTTTCCGTCAAGTCTCAAGTCTCCGCCAACGTACACGAGATTTTGCAATCCATTGAGCGATGCAAGCGTAAAATTGCTGATGAGCTCCAGGTTACCCCCGATATGAGTCAGCGCGGAAAGCCCTTCAATATTCAGCAGACTGATGTTCTCCTCCAGTATTAGGTCGCCTTCAACAAACTGCAGTGAAGACAGCGCATCCACGTCGGAAATATCCCACTGGTGAATATGCAATGATCCATAAATCGTGTCGCAGCCGGCTAGTTCCAGCAGACTGGCTTCGGTTTCGATAAGGAGAGTTGTGCCTGTTTCTCCGCATTGGGCATTTGCCTTGTGCATGAGAAGTATGAGGCATACGCCAAATGTGATTGCTCTTAAATTCATCTGCCACAAATTACGTAACTATGTAAAAAATGTTGCCCATATGACATTGTACATGATGGGGAATCTATTTTTGCAGAAAATTCTGACCCTTGCACAAACGAATAGCCATTCTCGCTTCAGGAGGAGGAAGCAACGCCGAAAAGATCCTGGCACATTTTCAGCAGCATGATTGCGCCCGTGTTGATCTTATTGCCTGCAACCGAAAAGAAGCCGGAGTTTATAACCATGCAGAAACGTATGGCATCGACACCTTCCGCCTAACCCGAGCGAATTTTTACGAGAGCGATGAATTCATCCAACTCCTGAAAAGCAGGCACATTGATTTTGTTGTACTGGCCGGATTTTTATGGTTCATTCCGCAACAAATGGTGCATGCTTTCGAAAACCGCATGGTCAATATTCACCCCGGATTGTTGCCCAAGTACGGAGGCAAAGGCATGTATGGTCACCATGTTCATGAAGCAGTAAAAGCTGCAGGAGAGCGCGAAAGCGGAATGACCATACACTGGGTAAATGAAGCCTACGATGAAGGAAATATTATATTTCAAGATCGGGTGGCTTTGGACCCTGACGATAGTCCGGATGACATTGCCCGAAAAGTATTGATGCTCGAACACCGCAACTATGCCCGCGTTGTTGAGGAAGTACTTTGCGGGGATCAGTAGTCCCCGCGGATTGAGCTAACCACACAACAATATAATATGAGCATTTCCATTGCTGAAATATCCAAAGTCACGGTCATTATGTTTGCCGTAATCGATATTGTAGGTTCCTTGCCTGTAATCATCGATGTAAAACAAAAAGCCGGACATGTAAACTCATTAAAGGCGACAGCCGTGGCCTTTTCTATCATGGTGTTGTTTCTCATTTTAGGGGAACGCCTCATTGGTGTTTTCGGCATTGGTGTAGCCGAGTTTGCGGTGGCTGGTGCATTCGTGCTGTTTTTCATCGCTCTGGAAATGATCCTGGGTGTTCACCTCTTCAAGCAAGGTGATTCCCTCACCAAAACGGCAGCCATTGTCCCAATAGCTTTTCCCCTCATTGCCGGTGCAGGAAGTATGACCACCATTATTTCATTGCGCTCGGAGTTTGAAATGATGAATATTTTCATTGCCATTTGCGTCAATATGATCCTTGTTTATGTCGTTTTGCGAAATTCGCACCGACTGGAAAAATTGCTGGGTGATGGCGGAATTGCCATTCTTCAAAAAGTATTTGGGGTAATTCTTCTCGCTATTGCAGTTAAGCTGTTTACCACCAATATTCAGTCCTTGTTGGGATCGTAGATTATGGCAGGCAAGAAAAAATTTTATGTGGTATGGAAAGGACACCGACCGGGTGTGTATGATAGCTGGAACGAGTGTCAGCGTCAGACTGCCGGTTATGCCGGCGCCCTGTTCAAGTCGTTCTCAACCCGTAAAGAAGCCGAACAAGCCCTGCGTGATCCCGCATCGGTAAAATCCAAACCGAGCTCTAAAAAAAGCATGTACTATGTGGTATGGCACGGGCACAAACCGGGGATATATACCAGTTGGGAAGAAGCCTCAGCACAAATCCGAGGGGCAGATCATCCCAAGTACAAGTCGTTTGGCAGCAAGGAGCTGGCTGAACGGGCCTGGAAAGAAGGCCCCGAAGAGTTCAGCGGACGTTCCTTTAAGAAAACCCGCGACCTCACGGCCGATGAGAAGCTGCGTATTGGAACTCCCAATATGCTATCCATAAGTGTTGATGCAGCCTGCAACGCCCGGACTGGTGCTTGTGAATACAGAGGCGTTATTACCGATTCTGGCACTCAAATTTTTCATCAGGGACCCTACGAAAAGGGTACCAACAACATTGGAGAATTCCTGGCGCTGGTGCATGCGTTGGCATACTTGCACAAAAGCCGGAGCGACATGCCCATTTACTCCGATTCACGCATTGCCATGAAGTGGGTGGCTCAAAAAAAAGCCAATACATCAACGGCCAACCCCAAGCTCCAGCAACTCATTAAACGTGCGGAGTCGTGGTTGAAAGAAAACACCTATTCCAATCCCATCCTGAAATGGGAAACAAAGGCCTGGGGAGAAATTCCGGCTGATTTTGGTCGTAAATGACCTTTTCCAAGGCGATAAATCCTAATTTTGCCGACCAAATCAACGAATATGCGTACTGATCAATACCAAGGACATGATTATTACCTCATGGATGAGCTGCTTACTGAAGAGCACAAGCTCGTTCGTGACGCTGCCCGTGCATGGGTAAAGAAAGAAGTTTCACCCATCATTGAGGATGCTTTTGAACAAGGAAAATTTCCCCGCCATCTGGTGAACGGATTGGCAGAAATTGGTGCATTTGGCCCTTACATCCCCGTTGAATATGGCGGTGCCGGACTGGATCAGATCAGCTATGGATTGATTATGCAGGAGTTGGAGCGTTGCGACAGTGGATTGCGTTCTACGGCATCGGTTCAAAGTTCGTTGGTGATGTATCCTATTTGGCGATACGGATCAGAGGAACAAAAGCAAAAGTATTTGCCAAAACTCGCATCAGGAGAAATGATTGGATGTTTTGGACTTACAGAGCCTGACTTTGGTTCTAACCCCGGTGGTATGGTAACCAACTTCAAAGAAGACGGTGACCATATCATTCTCAACGGTGCTAAGATGTGGATCTCGAATGCGCCATTTGCCGATATCGCCGTGGTATGGGCGAAGAGTGAAGAAGGCCGTATTCACGGATTGGTCGTGGAGCGAGGCATGGAAGGATTTACGACTCCTACCATGCATGGAAAGTGGTCGTTGAGAGCGTCGGATACCGGAGAGTTGGTATTTGACAATGTACGCGTTCCAAAAGCCAATATTCTTCCGGAACGCAGCGGATTGGGCGCACCCCTTTCTTGTCTGGACTCGGCCCGCTACGGCATCGCATGGGGAGCCATTGGTGCAGCTTTGGACTGCTACGACAGTGCATTGCGTTACTCCATGGAGCGTACCCAATTCGACCGCCCCATTGGTGGATTCCAGCTGCAACAAAAGAAACTCGCCGAAATGATCACCGAGATTACCAAGGCTCAGTTGCTCACGTTCCGTGTTGGTCAGCTTCGTGAAGAAGGCCGTGCTACTTCTGCTCAGATCTCGATGGCGAAACGCAACAATGTGAACATGGCCCTGGAAATTGCGCGTGAAGCACGACAGATTCATGGAGCTATGGGCATCACCAATGAGTACCCCATTATGCGCCACATGATGAACCTGGAAAGTGTAATCACCTATGAGGGAACCCATGATATCCACTTGCTGATTACCGGTATGGACATTACCGGAGAGAACGCTTTCAAATAAGACAACAACATCATTTGTGCTTGTCACAAAAAACAAAGGCCCCGCTAAAAGCAGGGCCTTTTGTGTTGGCACAAGGCAAATATTATTTGATGACCTCTAACCGTTGAGTCCATGCTTTGCCTTGATGCCGGACTGTAACCACGTACAGACCTCCGCTCAGTTGACTGACATCAAGTGTTTCAGTTGTTCGGCTTGATTGTTGGCGGATAACCAAGTTACCCATAAGATCGAACACTTGAATATCAGCGCCTGTTGGCGATATAATCGTTACCATATCATTTGCCGGATTGGGATACATATCCAGTGCATACCACTCTCCTTCCGGAATCGATGTTTCGCAGTCGGAGTTCAATCCAAACTCAATGGTAATAGTTCCGTTTTCCCAATCTACGGTTTGATCGATCAGTTGCAGCGCATCATCAGGAGCATAGAGATTGATGAACAAGAGAACCTCGAGCAAATCTCCCTGACCTGAAAGTGTAAGTGTGTAGCACCCGTTCTCCAGGCAGAATGAATCGCTTCCGAAATAGTATTCATCGCTCATGTCCCATCCGCCTTCCAGAATGACATCACCATCCTGATCGATTTCATAGAGTACAGCTCCATATCCGTCCCATAGTTGCAATGCTTCCACAAAGAGATTCATGCCTGTGCAACCGCCATCTCCCACTAGTATGGTTTCACAATGTGTACAGGAAACCTCGTCGGAAATCACCTGATAGCACAATTCATGTTCACCGGCGGGAAGAAAATCGATGTATAAATATTCTGTATCCCATATTGCTTCACCATCCAAGATCCAAACGTATGTCGCAGTAGGATCATTAACGGTGCTTCCCTGGCCAGACAACGATTGGTCATCGAGCAACTGATACGTGAATGAACTTGAGCAGTTGTCATCCACAACAAAGAAGCAGCTTTCGTTTTCACATCCATTGTCGTTGATGCTTGCGCATACTTCAAACGGATCAAAATTCTCGGGCAGTTCAATCGTCAAACTCGAACCAACCAAAACTGAACCATCCAGACCTATGTTCCATGTTACTTCAGATCCATAGTATGTTTGCGAATTGAGGTACAGCAAATTGTTATCGGTGTCGATTTGATACCACGTGTTCACGTAACACAAATCTCCACACTCTCCTACTTCAATCGTGAAGACTTCATCTACCGAACATCCATACTCCTGACTCCACATATACACAGATACCTGGTAAACACCCGGCTGACTGTAGTAATGGTATGGGTCGTTGTTTTGAACGGTTGGCGTTCCATCACCAAAGTCCCAGGTATACACGGCATCAGTAGCTGAACTTTGAGCGAGGAATGAGACTGTGCAATCCATTTCATAATTGTATCCCACATTTAAATCACACATTTCACAATCATTGACCCATAGATATTGGTATATCGTAGGACAATCGTTGTACGTAGCGGTAATTCCATATTCACCAGGTTCAAAACTCCACATCAACTGTCCCAGCCCGCTTCCCGTGTTTCCATCACCGAAGTTCCATTGCATTTCCTCATCCTCAAATCCGGGAACGCTTAATATGTACTGTCCGCATCCGATTTCTTCGGCGACTATTTGCGTTGGACAACCCGGAGGCTAAATCGTGAAACAATCCTCGATTCCACAATCCTCGTTTTGTACAAACGCGCAGATCTCGAACATTGAAAAGTCTTCGGGTAGGGTGTAGTATGCCGGTGATCCGGTGAGGGTGCTGCCATCGGCCCCGATGTACCAAATAATTTCGGCGTCTACCGGAGATTCAGCAATCAGCTCCAGCACATTGTTGTCCGGTAAATTGTACCACGCTGTAATTTCACAGGGCACCTCACAACCATCTACAGTTACCTCAACACACTGGGTATCGAATTCCTGGCAAACGGTATTGAAGTAGTCCACACAAACCGTATATGTGCCTCCAGATGGGTACTCATACTCAATGGCATCGTACTCATCCCAAATGGTACCGTCACCAAAATCCCAAATTATTGAGTATTGCGGATCGGCATTTTCGATGTAGAAGGAGATACCATCACATGAGTATGGGAAGTATTGCAAAACAGATTCACATCCGCCGCCGCACGAAACGGTTACCCACATGGTTTGAGCGGTTTCACATCCCCATTCGTTACTCCACATATAGGCCGTCACCAGGTATGAACCGGTACCCGGAAATTCGTGGGTAGGGTCGTTGTCATAAACGAAGTCACTTCCATCGCCAAAATCCCACATGTATTCCGAATCGGGTGCATTCCCCAAGGCGAAGAACGAAAGTGTACAATCAGACTGATACGTGTAAGTAGCATTGACAAAGCAGTCCCCGCAAGGCTCTACGACTAAGGTCTGACAAATTGGATCACAGCCCACAACAGTTACACATACTTCATAAGTACCCGGTGCAAAGTCCCACAGGATATTCCCGAAGCTCCAATAGGAGTTGCCATCACCAAATTCCCACATAGCGGTAGCATCCTCAAAACCCGGTACCCAGAAGGAGTACACTCCGCAGTCAAGAGGATCACACACAAACCCGTCCGGACAATAATTGTAGCAATCGACATCAATAGTAGTGCAGGCCGAGGCCCCGTCGGGGCAGCCCTCTGCACTCGTAGTAGCACATACCAGATACGAACCCGATTCATCAAACGAGTAGGTCACTGATTCACCCTCCAGAATCACACCGTTGGAAAGCATCCAGGTTACGTTGGTAGGGGTTCCGAAAGGCATTGAGGCGATGAATTCATATTGACATGAACCCAATTCATTGATCTCGATATCCAAATGACATGGATCACATGCCTCTTCCACCACAACGGTCTCACAATACCACGACTCGCAGTCTCCAGTAGTGAGGAGCAAACACACTTCATAAGTTCCGGGCTCCATGAATGAATAGCTGAATTCTTCAGATATCACGATCAGCTCACCATTCACATACCAGCAATATACCGGCGTGCCTCCAGTGTAGGTGGAAATGTTCGGGAAGTCATAGGTGCCGGGGTTACCCGCCACCGGATCTACTTCAAAAAGGGCCAAACAATCTTCAAAACAACCTTCTATGTCCACTTCGGTACATAGGGAAACTCCATTTGGACATTCATCGCTAATGGTCCACGCGCATACAGTGAATGTGTCATCCCACCCAAACGTGTGGGTTATGGGGCCGTTGGCCCACTCTTGTGACCCATCACCAAAAGTCCAGCTCACCCATTCCGCTCCTGGAACCGCAAACACCACGGTGTTGCAATCCACATATGATTTCACAATATTCTCCGGACAATTCTCAATAAAGGCGTCGATAACAATCTCAAAACAATACCAGCTTTCACAATCGGGAGTCAGGACTTGCAGACAAATCTCATACACTCCATTGGTGGTAAACTGGAACGAAAAGTCCTCATTCAGTCCATAGAACACATCATTGACATACCAGCAGAAAATGGGTACACCCGTCCAGGATGAGGTATTGTCAAATTCCACATACCCGTCTGTTTCAGTATAAATCACGTCAAACGATGCTTCGCACTCCGACGGACATTCGGGCACTTCAATAGATTCGCACAGTTCAAAACCATCGCAGTTGTTACCATTTCCGGCAACGTAGGCACAAACCCACTGAATTCCCGGTTCAAGCTGAAACTCCGCTACATTGCCAAAAAATGACTGGCCATCGGATGTCCACCATTCGGCGAATGCCAAATCATTGCCTCCAACTAGTGAAAACAAGTAATTTCCACACTCGTTCCCCTCATCAACCTGAATCCATTCCGGACAAGGAACATCGTCGATCCAGATATCCGTGCACCATTCATCGTAGCAGTTCTGTCCTTCAACAGACAAGCAAATAGTATGTTCACCTGGTAGCATGTCGTAAAACAGCAATTCACAATAGTCGCTCACATACACTCCATCAACCCACCACGCGTAATACACATCGTCCACACATCCGATTTCAGGAGTGAAGAGAATGGCTCCATCATTCTGATTTCCCCAATAAAACTCCGCAGTACAATTATCTATGCAAACGTCCACTTCCACTGCAAGACAAACCGTATTAAATTCGCATTCGCTTTGTCCTCCAACTACCGTGGCACACACGTCATAGATGCCATCTTCATAAAACAGATATGAAATAAACTCGCCGGCAGTGAAGCTTTCATCACCTACCCACCATTCCACCTGTGCTCCAGGGACTTGCTGCGATAATTCGAAGTAGAAGTAACCGCATGTCAAGTTCGTCGCGACAATACCCAACTCACAGCCGGGATCATCCACTACCAAAGTTGTACATGAAAACGACTCACATTCCAAGCCTATGACATGCAAACAGAACTCATACACACCAGGATCAAGTGCTCCGGTATATATGGTTGTAGCCGAGCTGTAGAAGGTTCCATTGAGCAACCATGTGTAGGTCAACTCATCACTTACATCACCAAGTGGGTAAAGGAAATAGTCGTCGTATCCCAAATCGTTCACTCCGATCTCCGAATTGCAATTCACCGGTTCACAATCGGAATTCACCACCGTACACAGCTCCAGTCCATCACAAGCTCCACCAACCATGTTTACACATAGGGTGTAAAACCCATTGTAATCATAGTGGTGTGTAGTGCCATGCCAAGTGGTTGTTTCAGTTAATCCATCTCCGAAATCCCATATATAATATTCGGCATTTGCATCTTCGACCGATACATATACTGAATCACAAGAATTCCAGCTCACATCGATGATTTCCGGACAGGTGTTGCAACCACCATCCCAAATGAGGTCGGTGCAATCTTCTGTCTGACAATCAGGACTCAAACTAGCCACGCATACGTGGCTGTCCATAGGTTCACACATGTCAAACGTTATTTCGGGACCTGTGCCGATTAACTCGCTTTCCTGATACCACAAAAATGTAGCATCGGAATCATCGGTAATGGCACTCAGAACCAAAAGGTCTCCGAATTCCTGCCACGCAATATCTACGGAGCATGTTTGCGCGTTTGAGTTGAGGGTTAACAGGCTCATTAAAATGGCCAGATAACCCATCAGGTAATGCTTTTTCATACAGCTTGATTTGAATTGAACAATTAGTTAAAGCGTCGGTCTGTGCTCTAAAGACTACTCACCATTATAAATAGTTGCCGCTGTGAGAAACCAATTTTCCAGACAAACTTTCGAGATCGCTCAATCTTTGAATAATGGGGCGTGCAACCATTCGATCAACTTAAAAATGACCGTAAATGCTCACATTTGGAATAGGATTATGGCATTCGCCAAATAAATCATCAGTCGATACGGCGATAAAATGATGATAAATTGGTCTGGATTTCGCTATTACGAATCCAATAATTACCTTAAAACCTATCAATGAATGGTAAATCGGTCCGCATCAGAAAGAAATGGAAGCCGTGCACGAAAGGAGTGCAGCTCATCGGCAATCAAACTGGTAGTCAGTACACTATCTTTAAAATCAGGGTGAGCCATGAGGGATTCACCGTTGAAATCCAAAACCTGCGAACCACCATTGTGCGCTACGCCATTGCCATCTTCGCCCTGTCGATTAACTCCCGCAACGTAGCACTGATTTTCGATAGCTCGCGCCTGCAATAGGCGGCTCCAGTGCACAATGCGCACTTCGGGCCAATTGGCGACAAACACCTGCACGTCAAATGCCGGAATTCCGTCAATGACAGCATTCCGCGCCCATACAGGGAAACGCAAGTCGTAGCAAATATTCAAACTGAACTTCCATCCTTTCCATTCCGCTATGACACGCTTATTGCCAGATTTATAGTGGTCGTGCTCTTTTCCAAGTGAAAACAAATGGCGCTTGTCGTAATACAGCATTTGGCCGGATGGCTCAACCCAGTACAATCGATTGAGGAACCGCTCCTCTTCGCAAATAGCAACACTTCCGCATACTACTGCCTCATGCTTCTTGGCCATTTGCCTCATCCAGTCGATCGTGGCGCACCTTCCCGACTCCAGGTTTTCGGCATGTGTTTCGGGGTTCATGGTGAAGCCCGTGGTAAACATTTCGGGAAGAATAATGACTTCGCCCACTTCACCAGCGTCGCTAATCAGTCCTTCGATGTGATTGCGATTGGCCTCAGGCTGCTCCCAAAACAGGTTGCACTGGACTGTTGTGACGCGTAGTTCAGGATTCATGGCGGTAAAGTAAATCAAAAAACTGAGGGGCGTCGTCATGCTCCGGATCGAAGGGCGACAATTGACCTCCAACCGATTTCCAAACAGTATATCCACGCTCCTTCAGAAAGGCCGTTACTGTGCGGTACGTCCCCGGATTTCGATCGGAAGATTCGCCTCTGACCTCACACCAAATATTTCGTACTGCGCCCGAATCGGCCATTTGGCGCATGCCGGAAACTACTTGAAACTCATTGCCTTCCACATCAATCTTCAACAAATTCACCTGCTGCGGAATGCTGCCCGCCTCCCACTGCGCATCGAGCGTGCTTACTTCCACCTCGATCTTTCGCGAATAACCCGAAGCTTCCCAACCGGCCTTGCTTGCCACCAGACTGCTTCCTCCAACATTCTCATCGCTGATGAAAAAATCGGCTGTACCCGGGACATCCGACAGGGCGATGCCACGCACATGGCCGTATACATGCTGATTGCGGATGAGCACTGCGGCCAGTTCAGGAACGGGCTCATAGGCATAGGTTTCGAATCCAAGGTCCATGGCCAGCATGGAATATCCACCCAAATTGGCTCCCACATCCACAAAGACATCTCCCATGCGCAGGTGATTCTTCATGAATAGTCCCAGCTCCGAGCGATCAAACGAACGGTACAGGTTCTCCGCAGCGTACGCCAGAATTTTGAAATGCTCACTTCCGCTTAAGTCCATTTCCCGACCGCGCACATGTACTTTTTCGAGCACCTTGGGCTTGTAGAGCGTGTCACCCAAGGCCACAATCAAATTGCGTTTTCTGCCGAACACATTTACCTCAAACGGCAGCAAGCCCAAATACTCC
>JAGQVX010000033.1 GCA_020437755.1 Flavobacteriales bacterium | reverse complement strand
TACTCAGCACTATATGCCCCCACCGGACTGGAACTGAACACCCCCGAGGGTGATTTCACGGAGTCGCCCGGAGGAGATGCGTGGGTAGAGGCCATTACCGTCACGCCGGCCGAAGTAGATATGATTTACCTCATGCTCATCGACAACTTTACGGCCGATAATACCTCGTTCAATTTCGACTGGGATCTTACGGGGGTTATTCTTAACTGCCAGATTATGCTCCCCGTGGATTTTGTTGAGGTGACAGGTTTCTGGGAAAATGAATACAATCTGATTTCGTGGACCACCGGAAGCGAGGTGAACACCCATCATTTCGACATCCAGAGGTCGGCCGATTTGCAGGAATGGACAAGCGTAGAATCGCTTTCGGCCGCCGGATTTTCAGCACAACATGAACACTACAGCTTCCGCGACTTTTCACGCAGGGCCGAAGAGCCGTATTATCGGGTAAAGGAAGTGGATGTTAACGGACAAGCAATCTATTCGGAAACTATTCGCGTGCAGCCTTACCAGCAAGAAGCGATGACGCATCTCTTTCCCAATCCGGCCAGTGCGGTCGTGACGTTTACGCTGAATCAGGCCATACTGAATCCCGTTGCGAAAATCCGTGACTGCAAGGGAGTGTTGCTTCGCGAAATTGCCTTGGTTTGTCCGGGAGGCACCTGTCAGCTCGACGTGTCCGACCTGGAAGATGGGTGCTACGTTTTCGAATTGAGCGATAGCGAAGGAGGCGAATTGAACACCGAACGTTTCGTGAAAATTACCGACCGCTAATTGGGGTCGGCCGGTTTGCCATTTGGCTTTATGCCACAGTACTTGTCTCTTAATCTTCACCAAGTTCCAGCGAACTGAAAAAATGCCCCATACCTGAACGCTTGGTTTTAAGGTAAGCCGCATTTTCCTCACGAGGTCTGATTTCAATGGCAATGCGCTCCACGACTTCGATTCCCGAATTCGTGAATGCGTCGATTTTCTCAGGGTTGTTGGTAAGCAGATTGATTCTATTCACCCCCAAATCATGCAGTATCTCAATAGCGTCTTCGAAATTGCGCTCATCGGTATGGAACCCCAGGGCGTGATTGGCTTTGATGGTATCCAGCCCTTCGTTTTGAAGATTGTAGGCCTTCATTTTATTCACCAGACCAATACCCCTCCCCTCTTGTCGGAGGTATATAAGAATCCCTCCCTTTTGACCGAAATGATGCATGGAAGTGTCCAGCTGCTCACCGCAATCGCACCTCACCGATGAAAATACATCACCGGTCATGCATTCCGAATGGATGCGCACATCTACTGGATGATGGGCTGAAAGATCACCATTGACCAGCACGACATGCGGGAAATCATCTTTCCCGCTGTCATAGGCCAGCATAATAAAATTACCGTGAACGGTAGGAAGTGTAGTCTCCGCAAGCTTCTGAATCATTCCCTTCAAAATGTCCTGCAAAGGTAGGTATTCGTTTTACAACTAGTTGCACACATTCCCAAACGCACCGAGGAAGATCAGCAAGTCGGACGTATCCACATGAAGTGAGTTGTTCAAATCACCAACACATCCCGAGCCACTGGGTCCAGTGCATGTTCCGTCATCATAAGTAGCCTGGGGGTCATAATTGTCGGCATCAGGGTACGTACAACCATAGATTACCGAAGTCCAAAAAGCTGCGCCGTGGTCTCCGCTAGAACCGATAAATTCAAAGGACTCCACCCCGGGAACAAAGTCGCCGGTATTCCAAACTCCCGCTCCTACTGCGACAGACTCACGTGTGTGGCCTGCATTTCCCCATTCCATGTAATCAACCATGGCCAGAGAATTGGCAAAGGTATTGGTCGTATACAAACCACATTCACCATCCGAGCCTGTCAGAGCATTGAAGTAGACCACGATGCTCTCTCCGGTATTGAGAATGGTATTCCCTACAACGAGATCAGCAGCCTGGATTTGTCGGTACACCGGAAAATTACACAGCCAATACGTATCAACATTGATCATACCTGTGCCGATGTTGGTAATGGTTACCATGCTGTATTCCAGATCGATTTTCGTGATGCGAACATCTTGAGCCTGAATGGCTAAAACAGCAATAGAGAAGAGTGTGGTTAGAAGTAGTTTCATGATAATTGAGTTAATAGTTTCACCGCAAGATATGGTAAGACTTCGAAGGGTTCAATTGCTTGTACCTACATTTATTCGAATCCTAAGGTTAGAAAGTCCACCCATAGTGATAAGAAAAAGGGCCATCCATTGCTGGACGGCCCTTTCATTATTTTATAATCTCCGGGAATTACTCACAAGTAGTTCCGAAGAATCCGAGGAAGATCAGGAGGTCAGAGGTATTGATAACTCCATCCAATGTGAAGTCACCCACACATGAATTTGCACATGATCCATCATCGGTGTTTGCGTATGCATTGTAATTATCGAATGCAGGGTTGGTACAACCCAACATCACCGCGATACAACCACCATTATCAACGTTCGCATTCGAATCATAGTTGAACGCGTTGCTATCGGTACATCCGAATACAGTTGCGATACATGATCCATTGTCTGTGTTGGCAGTAGAATCGTAGTTCACTGCAGTAGGATCAGTACAGCCCATTACAACAGGAACACAAGAACCATCGTCTACAGTTGCATTCGGGTTGTAGTTGAATGCTGTAGTATCGGTACAACCAGGACAAGCGAAGATGCAAGATCCATCGTCAATCGTTGCTGTGCTGTCGTAGTTAATGGCTGCCGGATAAGTACATCCAGGATTGGTGAAAACACATGATCCATCGTCACAACCGGCAGATGGGTTGTAGTTAATCGCAGTGCTATCGGTACAGCCAGGGTATGTACAAGAACCATCGTTACAACCGGCCGTTGAGTCGTAGTTACATGCTGCTAAATCGGTACAACCAGGGAAGGTACATGAACCGTCGTCACATCCTGCTGTTGAGTCGTAGTTACACGCTGCTACGTTAGTACAACCAGGGAACGTACATGAACCGTCGTCACAACCTGCAGTTGAGTCGTAGTTACATGCTGCTACGTTGGTACAACCCGGGTAGGTACAAGAACCATCGTCACAACCTGCCGTTGAATCGTAGTTACACGCAGTGGTGTCTATACAACCAGGGAATGTACATGAACCATCATCACATCCTGCAGTTGAGTCGTAGTTACACGCTGCTACGTTGGTACAGCCCGGGAAGGTACATGATCCGTCGTCACAACCTGCGGTTGAATCATAGTTACATGCTGCTACGTTGGTACAACCTGGATAGGTACAAGAACCATCGTCACAACCTGCAGTTGAATCATAGTTACACGCAGTGGTGTCTATACAACCAGGGAATGTACACGAACCATCATCACAACCAGCAGTTGAATCATAGTTACACGCAGTTGAGTCAGTACAACCAGGGAACGTACATGAACCATCGTCGCAACCAGCAGTTGAATCATAGTTACACGCAGTTGAATCGTTACAACCGGGATACGTACATGAACCATCGTCAACATTGGCCGTTGAATCGTAGTTACATGCAGTTGAGTCAGTACAACCATTCACCACAGGAGGGAAGGTCAGGAACTCACCAATAACCTGTGGGTTCGTGCCATCTTGAGCACGGTACTGCAGGTTAAATGTGAGATCAACAATACCATCTGTAGTAAGCTGTGCCAACAGAACTCGTCCTGAACCATCAGGGAAAGCAGTAGGCTCCGAATCGGGGAACACATACCATGCACCGCCGGTAACATCGTTGATGGCAAGTGAACCGCCAGCTTCAAATGGCGCTCCATTCACTCCAAGCACGCCCAATCCGTTTGGACCATCCTCACGACCAATAGTAACCCATGAGTCATAGATCAAATCCGGATTCGCACCATAGTTAGCAGGGTTGACATCGTTAGAGGTCAGTCCGCCGGCGAAATCCTGATAAAACGAAGTGGTCGTATTAATAGAGAGTGGCGCTACATCCTGACCCCATACGGCAGTTACCTGATCATAAGGGTTGGTGAAGTTGGCATAAACACGGTAAGTGCTCGCACCTCCAACCGTATTTGGAGCTACTTCTTCCCATGTAAGGTTTACATAAGAAGGAGCAGGATAGGTACACGAACCGTCATCTTCCGTTGCCAAAGAATTGTAGTTCAAAGCCAATGGATCGGTACAACCGGGAACACCTGAAACGCTCAAAGTAACTCCCGTAGCCTGATGCGATACCAAAGCAGCATCACGCCATTGAAAGTTGAGCGACAAATCAAATGCACCATCGGTGGTGAACTGACCTACCAATACACGTCCAAGTGCATCAGGAAAAGTCGCCGGATCACCGGGAAGGAGGAAAATCGAACCTCCAACAATATCATTTACCAAAAATCCATTGCCCGCTTCGAATTGTGCGAAGTAGGTATCCAGACCGATGGTATTCAATGTACTCCCCATTTGATCGGGATAAGCCAAAGTGAACCACGAATCAAACTCCAACTCAGGAACAAAACCGAAAAATGCCGGATTGATATCCAATGAAGTTGGTCCACCAAAAGGGTTTTGGTAGAAGGAAGTCGCCGTTGTTACCTGCAAAGGAGCAGTATCGTAACCGTACATGGCGATCATTTGATCGGTTGGGTTGTCAAACGTTGCATAAACCCTCCAGGTAACGGTCCCGGGGATTGCGTCAACCGCGTATACTTCGGAAACCATGCCGGTAAGCGTAGAATAGCCAACTGTTGGAATAGCAAGTAAACACAGGAAGACGAGTAAATTTCTAATACTCATAGACGTGAATTTTGGTTAAGGTGATTTACTAAGGTTTAATTCAAAGCCTCACAAAAATACGAAAAGAAATACAAATTCACCATATGCTGAACGCTCAAATCACGCGATTGATCGGGATTAATTACCCCTTCGCGGAAAAAAACTCCCTGCTGCTCCGTAAAAAAGAGCCATCAATTGGACCTGCTAAACACGTTCACACGAACACAATTTCGATAGGCTATACAGCCCATTCGATAGGCTCAATGCACTCCTGTCCAACCTGCTTCCCATTGTTCGATGAGCGCTTATTTCTGTCTCTTTTCCAGATAATAACGCATGATACGTTGTGTAGAAGCATCGTGCTCCAAAGCCACTTTTCGGTCCCGGAGTTCGGCTAAAACCGGTGCTGCAAGTATCTTTCCCAGCTCAACTCCCCACTGGTCAAAACTGTAAACACCCCACAAATACCCCTGCACAAACACCTTATGCTCATACATGGCCACCAAAAGACCAAGTTGAAACGGATTGAGCTCCTCAAGCATGAGGGCCGCGGAGGGTCGTCCGCCTTCAAAACTTCGGTATGGTGCAATCCGCGCCGCCTCGATTGGTGACATGCCTTTACTTATCATTTCTTCATAAGCCTCTTCCCGCGTTCTCCCCTGCAACAAGGCTTCCTGCTGGGCTATATAGTTGGCCATGAGCATATCATGACTCTCCGCATTCGACAAAGGCAATCGACACACTCCTATAAAATCTACGGGAACTACGGTGCTGCCCTGATGCAGCAATTGAAAATAAGCGTGCTGAGCATTGGTACCCACCGACCCCCAGATTATGGGTCCGGAATCTCCCTCCAGTTCGTG
Organism: Flavobacteriales bacterium; assembly: GCA_020437755.1. Classification (GTDB taxonomy): domain Bacteria; phylum Bacteroidota; class Bacteroidia; order Flavobacteriales_D; family Sanyastnellaceae; genus JADFAK01. The sequence goes on along the minus strand of JAGQVX010000033.1, from coordinate 24,873 downwards.
ACTTTTCCGATCGTGACTCTTGCCGTTGCTTTCCATATCCAGCTGCTGCAAGTAGGGAGTGAAATACTCCAATCGGTCGGCATACGGCACAACGGCATGTGTCGGCAAACCCAAAAAGTTGCGATTCCATATCCCCGTCAATGCCATGAGCACTGGTATGTTTTTCTCAAAAGTGGCATTCGCCAAATGTTCATCTGCAGCACGAGCCCCCGCGAGTAACCTGTCAAACACCTCTTCTCCCAGCGCCAACAGTATGCTCAGCCCTACCGCCGACCACAAGGAGAATCGTCCGCCTACCCAGTCCCAAAAACCAAAAACCCGTTCTTCATCAATCCCAAAGCTCCCTGCTTCTGCCACACCCGTTGTTATCGCCGCAAGATGAAGGGTAGCTCCTTCCTCACCTAGATGATTCACCAGCCACTCGCGCACTATCCGTGCATTCTGCATGGTTTCCTGTGTGGTAAAGGTCTTGGAAACGATTAGTACCAGCGTTGATTCGGGCGGACAATCAGCCAGGACCAGGTGAGCGGCTTCGCCATCGACGTTGGATAAAAAACAGGCCTGCATGCGCGATTGGGAAGAGCCCAGTGCGTGGCATACCATTCTGGGACCGAGGTCGGAGCCTCCTATGCCTATATTGATGACATGGGTGAATTGTTTACCGGTGGCGCCGCGCACATCACCGCTGTGTACCCTTTTGGCGAATGCCCGCATGCGCTCCCGCACATGATGCACCTCCGAAACAACGTCAACACCGTCGAGTATAAGTGCATCCCCCGGTTCTTTGCGCAAGGCTGTGTGTAAAACGGCGCGGTGCTCCGTCTCATTGATCGGGGACCCGGTCAGCATTTGCCGAATGGCATCATCCAGACCACTCCACCTCGCCATACTGATCATTTCTCGCAAGGATTCCAGTGAAATTAAACTCTTGGAATACTCGTACAACAAGCCCGACTCTTCCACGCACATAAAGGCTGAACGCTCCTGGTCTGAAATGAGTTTTTTTAATCCTAATAACTTGTCAGACTGGGCATTAGCTTTCAGTTTTTGAAAATGAGGGTAGTCCCGGAAAGAAATTTTTCGAAGCATAGGTCCACAATAATTGCATCAGGTAAAAGCAGCAATATGCCCGACGAAACGGAAAAACATCCCTATTTTTGCCCAACTTGAATCAAATTACGTGAATATGGGACGACTAATACTTTTTGTGGCTACCTTATTATTAACCAACTTTTGTTCAGCGCAAATCACCGTTTCGAATCTGGACTTTGCTCCTCAGGAGAACCATGTGTTGCGCTACGACGTGACGTTTGACACGGACGCCGATTGCTATGCTTACCTGGATTATTTCCGGGTGCATTTGGATTCGCTGGATAATCCTGTAGATACTACCTGGTACAAAACCAACCTTCAGGGACCGGCAAGTACCTTTGCTTTTATCATGGAAGGCCTTGTTGCCGACCAGCCTTACGGATTCATCATCAATGCCTTCAATACTTCTGATTGTTTGGCAGGTGCCGTTGAACCTTTTGTAACCGATACACTTCCTGAGATCATCCCTTCTATGGATACACTTTATGTGAACCCAGAGGCTGATTTGTCGGGATACTACATTACCAACACCGTTGCAACTTCGGATGGTACATTCCAAATCTACAACCGCGATGGAGAAGTGGTATGGTACGACTATCACAGTGGTGAACCCAATGTGGGAAATACTGCACAGTGTCAGATGTACAATGTGACTGTTGATGATCACCTGTTGATCCTCGAATGTCATACGATCGAAGAGCGAGATTTATCGGGCAACACCCTCAATCTTATCGATTTCACCGGAGAAGACGTGGACTCGATCTACCTTCACCATGATGTGATTATCAACTCAGCCGGAAACTATGTAGCTGTGGGGGGCTCGGCAACGGAATATCCTTCGGGTGATTCGACCATTAAAGTGGTTCAGGAGCACTTGCTTGAATTTACGCCTGCCGGAGAATTGGTTTGGCAGTGGAATGCCTACGATCACTACGATCCATACAACGCTGTGCCTTCCAACGGATTTTACACGCCAATCTTCGGTGCGGATGCCATTAACTGGATGCACGTAAATACCGTAATGCAAGATTCTGACGGGCATTACATCATTTCAGTGAAGGAATGGGATGCTTGTCTGAAAATCAACAGCGAAAGCGGCGATGTAATGTGGCAATTGGGAGGTGAAGGAGCTGATATCGAGTTCTTCCCGGCTGATCACTTCGGTGACCAGCACCAAATCAACCGCACCGCGGTGGGTACCTACATCATGTACGATAACACCGGTTTGGACACCTTGAGCCGTATCCTTGAGTTCTCACTTGATTTCTACGATGATCCGGTGGCTATCAACGAATGGGAATACGTGCTGCCCGCCGCTAACTTTTCGAATATCCTTGGTTCAGCAGAGCGCCTTCCCGGAGGAAACCGCTATGCAGGTTCGGGAGTAAGCGGTGGAATCATTGAGGTGAATTCTGCGGGAGAAGTATTGTGGCACTTCGAGCAATCGTCATGGTTGTATCGCTGCTTCTTTATTGAAAACCCTTTCGAAACAGCATCTATCGAAGACATTACCATGGGCACCAACCCTACCTTGATGTGCGAAACAGAAGATGCTATTGCCCTTGACGCCATGCCAATGGGTGGCTACTGGAGCGGTAATGGTGTAGAAGACGGGATGTTTGATCCACAAGTTGCCGGACTAGGAACCCACGAACTCACCTATAAGTGGGGGTGGAATACGGCTACTATCAGCATTGAAGTGAGCGACGCTGTTCCTCCATGTGAGGTTTCAGTGGATGAGCAAAGTGTTGCTTTGATTGCCAATATTTACCCAAATCCAGTGTCTGACCAGCTCAACGTAGAAATGTCGAGCGTGGAAAATCAGCGCGTGGTAGTTCGTGTATTGGACTTGACCGGACAGGTGGTGTACTCTAACCAACATACCTTGGTGACAGGAACGAACTTGATTCAGGTTGAAACATCCGACCTCGCCGCAGGTATGTATACCTTGTCGGTAGCCGGAGATCACGCTGAACTTACCGAGACCTTCGTGGTTTCGCGATAATACGAATTGGTCATATAGAAAAGCGCAGCTCTAAGGGGTTGCGCTTTTTTAATGGCACAAGGCCAAATGATCAATTACATCTTAAACCTAGGATGATACTGCTCTACTTCCGATCGAAGGTACTCACGGTCCAGGTGGGTGTAGATTTCAGTGGTCGTGATGGATTCGTGGCCCAACATTTCTTGCACGGCTCTCAAATCGGCTCCGCCCTCCACCAGATGTGTGGCAAACGAGTGCCTGAAAGTGTGCGGTGAAACGTTCTTTTGTATTCCGGCCTTTTCGCACAACTGCTTGATAATGGTGAAGATCATTACTCGGGTGAGTTGAGCTCCTCGCCTGTTGAGAAAGAGGATATCCTCATGTCCATACTCAATCTCCAAATGACTGCGAACATGCTTCATGTACACATCGATATACTTCAGGGCTGAATGTCCGATTGGAATCAAGCGCTCCTTATCTCCCTTCCCAATTACTCGTACAAAGCCATCGTTGAAGTAGATTCCCGACAATCGGAGATTGATCAATTCGCTCACGCGCAAGCCGCAGGAATATAGTGTTTCCAGGATTGCCTTGTTGCGCACTCCTTCAGGCTTACTTTGGTCGATCTGCTCCATAAGGAGGTTGATTTCCTCAACCGACAAGGTATCGGGCAGCTTGCGCCCCAGTCGAGGACCTTCGATGAGTTCCACCGGACTCGTTTTCAACTCCCCCTCGAGAACGAGGTAGTCGTAAAATCCTTTGATTCCGCTTATGATTCTTCCCTGGGTGCGGGCAGCCAGACCCATCTCAGTGATCCATCCCAGGAACAATTCGAAGTCTTTGGTTGTGATGTTTAGGGGAGTCTTTCCTTTCAGCTGTTCATCGGCAAACATGGCCAATTTATCTACGTCTCTCAGGTATGCTTCAATGCTATTTGGTGCCAGCGACTTTTCCAGTTGCAGGTAACTTTTGAAACTCCGTATGGCAATTGACCAGTTCATCGATACATGTAGATTCCTTAAAAAGACAAACCCCTCGGGACGTTTCCCAGGGGTTTGAGACTAAATTACCTAAACAAATTCTATTATTAATTAACCAAAATTACTACTTGTATATGTGCTTAGACCCGAAGGCCAAGTACTGCTTCATGTTTATTGATACCACTGTTGCTTGGTGATCATCAGTGCCTCCTGCACTGTGATACGATCCCCGTTGTTATAGGCAGTTACAAACGGGCCGCGAAAGTTGTACTTCGCATTAATACGCTCACGGTTGTCGCGCGCCTGTTTGTATTCGCCATGTGATCCAGTTGTATATTTCACCCAACCCTCGTGGTGTTCGATGCTAAAATTTTCTGAGAAGTCGTGACGCTTCTTGAAGTAGGCTTTACCTACGGTATTGTGTCCGGCAACAATCTGCACCCGATACGTAACTCCTGTTTCCGGCTCGGGAACCGAAGTAGCCGATTTACCCGCCGGCGGATTGTTGTTGTTGTTATCGGCGGTCATATTGTTCTCAGAACCCGACGCCTTACTTCCCGTGTCCGTCTTCTCAACCGTTTCGGAAGTGTTCTTTTCAGATCCACTGCCGGTATTGTCAGCAGATTGCTGCTGCCCTGAACTATTATCGGCGACGTCTTCCACCTCTTCTTCAACTACGGGCTCTTCAACCACAGGTTCCTCAACAACGGGGTCATTGTCAGTCTCCTCTGTTGTATTGCTGGCCAAATCCTCCTGAGACATTCCACCATCGGCAACCGGCATTTCCTGAGGGGAGTTATCGGCTACGTATGAAAAGGTTCCGTCAATTTCGGGATCCCCTACAGAGGACATGGCCTGTATGCGGTAACTCACGGAAAACTGCTCCAATTCAGGAGCGTCAAACCATACAAACTTGATCCCGTTGGTTTCAATTGTAGCAATCGCCCCGTCGGAGTCATCTTCTTCCACTGCAAACCCCGGAGGAACATTCTCCATGATTTTCGCAAAACCCTCGAGATTCGCGTGTTCTACTTCCAGTTTAATCAGGTATTCGGTGGCCGAGATGGCAGTAATGTAGCGCGTACACGACATACTGCCCATGGAGCTATTTTCCGAATTAACATCTTCCTCATTGGAGGCTACATCCTCGTCATTGGAATCATCTGCCAGGCCAATGGCAATAAGCTTGCTTTGAAGTGCGTAATCTACACGCTGGCTCTCCTTAATATAGGAGAACGTCCCTTTCACAACCAGATTTCCGCTTGCCGAGGCATCAGCAGTGAGATTATAGGTGATGGTAAATTCCTGAGCATCGGGAAGGTTCATCCAAATGAACTTGGTCTTGTTTCCCGCAGTAAATGACGCTCCCTGGGTATTTACCGGCGATATCGAAAGTCCGCCGGGAAGAATAATCTCGAGCTTGGCAAAGCCGGTGATTTCTCCCTTATTAATGGTCATTTCTACCGTCTTGGTCTCGCCCGGCTTAATGGAAGTAGGTGTATTATCTTCAATCACCACACCATCATCAAAGAAGATCTGAGCAAACAGAACTCCTACAACATTTAAGACCAATAGGGTATACTTTATCATGCTTTGAATCCATTGCACCCCACCTTTCGGGGGTTGATTCGACCATGGAAACAAATCTATCTTCTTCTACCCCCCATTTCGGAGAGGGTATTTGTAGTTTCAAACAGAAATCTGTGGATAAGGGTGAAAAATGAGTGAGGTCGCGGAGTTCTCCATTTGGCCTTGTGCCCGACCTTATTTTTTCAACAATGAATTGTACAATTCCGACATATCGCTCACCAATCGGGAATAGTGATAACGGGTGGCATGTTGAGCTGCATTGCGACCATAATCGGCACGCAGACCGGGATTTTCAATAAGCCGAAGCAAGCCGTAAGCGAAAGCTGATGCATCATTGGGCTGACAAATAATTCCGGTGCGGTCGCGCTGAATGACGTCTTCCACACCGCCCACCCCGGTAGAAATCACGGGAACACCCGACGCCTGAGCCTCAATAAGACTAACCGGCGTACCTTCATTGTGCGAGGTGAGCGCAACTATATCTGAGGCGGCCATCACATGGTCAATATCATGGCGCCATCCGGCAAATAGGATTCCTCGCTGCGTTGCCGGGGAATATTCCATAGCAAGCAAACTCGTGATTTCCTGTAGCTCATCGTCCAGCTCTCCACCTCCCACAATCAATCCAACGATAGGTTTACGGGTGAGCGAGCGCAACTTGCTGAAAGCATGCAAAAACAATTCGTGGTTCTTAATGGCCGTTAAGCGACCCACAATAGAAATCACAAGGGTATCCTCCTCCAATCCAAATTCCCGGCGGAAGGCCCGGCGTTTCTCCTCGTGTCCCTGCTGAAACCGCTCCAGGTCGAATCCCAGTCGGACAACGTGCGTTTGTTCCTCACTGCATATCCGGTAAATACTCACCAGGTCATGCTTTTGCTCAGGACTTATGGCCACAATAGCATGTGATTGTCTGGCCAACCGTCGCTCCGCTACCTTATATACATGGGTCTTCAATGGAGAAAAATACCCTGAAAAAACATGTCCGTGGTACGTATGTACAATGGCCGGGACACCACATTTGGCGGCTGCCATCCTGCCCAAAGCTCCCGCTTTTGCGGCATGAGTATGCACAATATCCGGCTTGAACTCCTCGATTTTTTGTCGGATCCACTGATAAGCCATGCGATCGTTCCTCCAGTTGAGGGAACGGTACATTCCCGGCACCTGCTCGAAAGGCACCCCTATGGACTCAGCAATGGAAGTGGACGACTGCTCATCGGGATCGGCATGGCCGCCTATCAGACAGGTCTCGAACTCGGGCGCCAGGTAGCGTGTGAGGTATGCCGCGTTGTAAGTAGGCCCTCCCAAATTAAACCGATTCAGTATGCGCAACACCCGAGGCATAGGATAGAGATTGGGTGCGAAAGATACGGATTGGGCGGGCGATCGAAAAACAGGGACAACAAAAAAGCTCATCCCCGATGGGATGAGCTTTCTTAACCAAATTATCACTTAAAATACTTAACTACTATAATTAACCTTTCTTAAGTGCTCCAAATGTATGGCGCAGCTCCAGACCGAGGTGTAGGAAGCTCAGGGTACTTTTTGTAGGAATATTCCTACATTCGCCTCACCCAAAGTTTTCGTGGTAAGAACTTGCAGGGAATTGAGAAAGAATCATTACCTTTGCGCTCCGTTTTTGTAAATACACGAGAGTTATGAAGAAAGAAATTCACCCCGAAAGCTATAGAATGGTGGTTTTCAAGGATGTATCTAACGACTACCAGTTCATCGGACGTTCGACTGCTGAGTCGAAAGAGACTGTGACCTGGGAAGATGGAAACGAATATCCTTTGATCAAGTTGGAGATTTCACACAAGTCACATCCATTCTTCACCGGAAAAATCCAATTTGTTGATACCGCAGGTCGTATCGACAAGTTTAAAAGCAAGTACGGAAAGTGGGACAAGAAGAAGAAAGAAGAGAAGGCTGATTAATCATCCGCTCTTTCAATCATATTTGAGGCTTACCCCCAGGGTGAGCCTCTTTTTTTGTTTCTGAGTTCGTCATTCTCGAAATGGAATGACTTCAAAGGATTCGTATTAAGCCTGCGTGGAATGTCAGGAAGCTTGACACGTACGATACCATGCTCGGTTAGATGCGCTGCTTCACCTCAATAGGCTCGGTCTCCACGATCTCCAATCCATAGCCGATTATCCCCTTCATTGGACGGGGGTTATTGGTCATGAGTTTGATTTTACGCACACCCAGATTGCGCAGAATCTGCGCTCCAATTCCATAGTCTTTGCTATCCATGCGCGACGGTACTTGAGTACCGCTTTCGCCACTTTCATTGACTTTCTGATATACCTTAAGTTCGTCTACCAGTCCATGCCCCTCGCGCAGCTTGTTGATGTAAACAATCACACCCTTTCCTGCTTCTTCGATGGCTTCCATGGCTCGGTGCAACTGCTCACCCCTGCCAAAGTATTCCGAACCAAAAATATCGCCGATCATGCTCGATGAATGTACCCTCACCAATACCGGTTCATCGGGCGACCAGGTGCCTTTTACCAGTGCGAGGTGTTCAATAGAGTTCGTTGTTTGACGGAACGCATGCAATCGGAAATCACCATACTTCGTGGGCATATCCACCTCATATTCATGATCGATCAACGTCTCGTTTTCCAGTCGGTAAGCTATGAGTGCCTGAATGGAAACCAACTTCATCTGGAATCGGGCGGCAATCTCCAGCAATTGCGGCAAGCGCGCCATGGTTCCGTCCTCATTCATGATCTCCACGATAACTCCGGCCGGCTTCATGCCCGCCAATCGGGCAAAGTCAACTGCCGCTTCGGTATGCCCTGCTCTTCTCAGCACCCCACCCCGACGTGCGCGCAGCGGAAAAATATGCCCGGGACGCCCCAATTCAGCCGGATTCACATCCGGATCAATCAAAGCTTTGATGGTCTTTGCTCGATCCTGTGCCGAAATACCAGTGGTGCAACCATGTCCGATCAAATCTACTGAAACTGTAAAAGGAGTTTCATAGCTCGCCGAGTTTGACGACACCATGAGTTCGAGCCCCAGTTCATCGCAGCGGTCTTCCACCAACGGTGCGCAGATCAAACCACGGCCGTGTGTAGCCATGAAGTTGATAATCTCGGGGGTAATGCTCTCCGCGGCGCACAAAAAGTCGCCTTCATTCTCACGGTCTTCATCATCCACAACGATGATTACCTCTCCCCTTTTAATGGCCTCTATAGCCGATTCGATGCTGTCCAATTGATTTTCCATGATTCAGAAGGCAAAAGTACCAATATTTTACGCCCTTTCCAGGCTTTTACATGCTGAGTCTCTCCCAATTCAAAATGAAATTGGGAAACATGGTGTGAAACAATCTCATTGCGCAAAATGTTTGATCCGATCAAATTCTTTCTGGATTCCTGGCGAGGCTCTAAAATAACACCACAACCTCTGTAAATGCAGGTTTTTTTTGTTATTAATAGGGTGAATTATGCGGGCAATAATTTGGGATGTTTTCAATTTTAGCCACTTTTGAAGATTAATGAATCATGATCAGTCATATCGAGAACAAAATGCACACTTGCTGCCAAAAGTGATATACAAGTTCCGGAGTTGGAAGAATCCGCTTCATCAAAAAGTTCTGACCCAAAACCAACTTTACTGTGCTTCACCTGCGGAATTGAACGATCCAATGGACTGTAGAAACACCATTGACTTTTCTTTACTGGACACAAAAGAAAAGGTAAAGGAATATGTGCAAAGGGTAGCAAATGAAAGTTCCGATAATCAGCCAATTGACTCAAATGAAAATGAACAATTGTTAAGAAGCGCAGAAATACAGCTTGCTTCTCCTTTTGGACGGGCAAAACATCAAATCGAGTTTAACGCCATGTTCTCTGATATGATGGATAGTCAATATGGCGTAGTCTCGTTTTCTACGGAATGGAAGCAAAAGACTCTGTGGGAAAGATATGGTGATCATCATCGAGGATATGCTTTGGGTTTTGATGAAGCAATCCTACGAAATTGGCTAAGGCAAGACTACACATTGTTTGCAAAAGGAGGTGTGGTTTCGTATCATGAGAAACTGCCTAAAATCGATCCATTGAACTATGATATCCCAACCAATGTGTTTTTAATGACTCATACGAAAACGAAGAACTGGTCGGATGAAAATGAATATCGACTAACAAAGCACTTCGGAGTTTTATTTGGCGAAGACTTCATTCCGACTGTGAATGACAGAGTTGTTAAATTCCCATCCGAGACCGTGTGCGAATTGGTTATTGGAATGATTTGTCCCGAAGCTGATAAGAATGAAATGATCACAATAGGGAAAGAAAAAAAACTTCCAGTTTATCAAGTCGTACTTAAAGATGACGCCACATTAGATAGGCAAAGGTTAGCTTAAGTTCAATGTGTTGTGCTATTAACTCCAAGCATGCTTGATGTGGTTAAGTGGTCTTCCCTTTTCGATGTTAACTCGTTGAAGTACAGCGATTGCGGCCAGTTTTGAGATCGCGCGACATAAGAATCCTGCATAGCTTTTGGCGTAGTTGAGTTTCAATCGAAACTGGTCACACAATTGAGCAAACTGTACTTCGATTCTCCTTCGCTTTCTTCCTTTGATTTTATCGACTGGAATCTTGTTTTTCTGGTTGGTTCTGTAAGGCACTTCCAGATTGATTTCATACTGGGTAAACTGATCGACCTGAACCTGCTCAGAGATTTAGACTCGGTCTCCTAACAAGGTTTTTTCTCGACAATACTCCTCAGGCTGAAGCTCCTTAAGAAAGTTGATGTCGTGTACGATATCCGGAGTGATTTGCATGTCTTGAAAGACTCCGTGCTCGTTGGTAAGCAAATGGAGTTTGTATCCGATGTAGTATCTCTGATCAACAGCTGAGAAGCCTTTCCTTGGGGCATTCTCAGGGTCCTCCTTGCAGATGCGAAAACTCTTTTTACGGCTATTCTTTACAATCGGACACGGCATTGAATCTACAATGTCGATCTGTGAATCAACGCCCATGGTCATCGACAAGCGCTTGTCATTTCCAGGAAATACGGACGAAGCATTCGTCTTCTTCTGTTGAATCTGGTACGATCAATGAGTTCCGGAGAGCGGTCGTTGACGTCAGTGTTGAGTTTGCTGAAAAGTAGATTTTCGCTGCTGATGCAGGCCGATTCTGAAGATACCGCCAGAGCAATGATCTGCAAGTCACTCATCTTCGGCTTTCTTGGGTAAAACGAAAAATTGCCATTCTCATCGGTGTCATCTGCAAACATTTCTTTGGTTATCTCAAGTGTCTCTTCGTACATTGCTCTCAGGTCGTACATGGCGCTCAAGTTTTTGTGGGTCGCACCTTTAAAATATTGAATACCAGTGAAATGTACGACCTTTTCTGAAATTCAATTAACAATTTCAATAGCACAACACGTTTTATCTATACTAAGATCTTAAGCTGGATTCAGAGTATTGTCAGTTGCACTGGTCGTTCTTCAACGTATTTACATAGAACGTACTCGGGTACTTGCTGCCTGATATTGGTTTAAGTTATCAACTCACCATTTCCTTTGTTGATTTAAATATAATTCGTAAGATTGTTACAAACATTAAAGATATGGCTCGCATTTCCTCAATTTGCATAATTCTAATTTCTCTATTTTGCTCGATTTCCTACAGTCAAACAAGTACTCAAACCCTTGTGAATGTCAAGTGGAAGTCTGTAACGGGCCAGCCTGCTACCATTGATTGGTTTGATTCAGCGGTTGATAGCCAAAACAATCTAATAGTTGTTGGTAATACCTTGAATTCTGAGGAAGGCGCAAATGTTCTGGTTTCAAAATATTCTCCGGCAGGAGACTTAGTTTGGGAAATCGAATGGAATCATGCAGGCAATCAAAATGACTATGGAACTAGCGTTGATATAGACAATATTAATAACATTTACATAGGTGGAGCTACATATAATGAGTCTCAAGCGGCATATGATTATGTGGTTTTGAAGTACAACAAATACGGTGTTCTTCAGTGGTCCCGGATATTTAACGGTGTTTCAAACGGAGATGACATTGCGACGGACATCTTGGTTGATTCAAGTGGCAGTGTGTTGGTTACGGGTGGGAGCCTTGGGGCCGGGTCGTTAGTGGATTACTGCACGTTGAAATACAGCGCGTCCGGAATTTTGGAATGGGAGTCTAGATATGATTTCACAGGATATTATGATGGGGCCGTAAAGATCGCACAAATTGGCAGTCACTATCTTGTAGTTGGCGCGAGTGGGGCAGATTGGAATAGTTGGGATATTGCCTCCGTAAAATATGATTCCAATGGAGTGCAAGTAGCATCAAAAAGAAGTAGTAATTCTGGTGTGGGGTTTGATCAACCGATGGATCTCAAAACAGATACTAACGGAAATTTTTATATCTGTGGAAAAACTACATCGATCGGCAACGGTTCTGATTGGTTAGTTCAAAAGCTCGATGAAGATTTAGTTGAAGTTTGGACATTTCAAAGTGACGGCGCAGGTTTTGACGATGTGGCCAATGGCTTATGTCTTGATGCAAACGGTGACGTTTTTGTCACAGGGTTTGAATCAAATTCCTCTGGAGGACAGAGTTTCGTTACAAGAAAAATCAATTCTGTAGGAGTCGAGGAATGGGTTAAGGTTCTAGAGGGGGGCGCCGTGACTGAATCTTGGGTCGGCAATGGTATTATCGTAAGTAATGGTCAGGTCATTGCTTGTGGCGCGATTACTAACAATGGCGAACAAGATGCATTCCTTCAAGCTTTTTCAGCTAATGGTCAAAAGGATTGGTCTTATTTGCTTGAAAACCCTGGAATTGACAATGCAACCAAGGTGTCAGAAGGTCAGAATAACAATCTAATAGTGTGTGGGACAATCACAAATGGGGGCGCCGAATCATATCTTTCATTAAAGCTATCTCGTTTTACGAGAGTAAACAATGCTGTCATAGATAGTTTGGGAGTACCTGCTTATCTCGATCATCAACTGATTATCTCTTTTAATCCTGCAGAAGTAGATACATCAGTCACGAATAACACGGATATATCGTATGCTAAGCTTTCAGAAGTAATAAGCACAAGTCTGTTAAGCGAGATCAATACGGTCGTAGGATTAGATATGAAAGATGCAATTGTGCAGAAACTCATTCCAGAACTGAAATCCACAGATATATATTCTACCTCTCGAGATGGAAGTCAGGTTCGAATCCCCCCGTATTGGAGTTCATTTGTCCTTTTTCTGCCTCCTCAACTAGATTTGGTTGCAGTGCAAAATCAATTAGCCAGTCTTCAGCCAAAAATCTTGGATGTGAGTACTAATGTTCTACTATCACCCCAATTCATTCCAAATGATGAATTGTACGCAGTTGCACAACTGGGGTTCGTCCCTTATAATCTTCAGAATACAGGAGGGATTGATCTTGAAGGAGCTTGGGAGTTTGAAAAAGGTCGTGAAGAAATTAAGGTCGGAATTTTGGACTTTGGGATTTGGAATATCCATCCGGATTTATCGGCTGATGGAACCTTTCAAGGCTCTGTCGTTAAAGGGGGAAAGATGTTTGGTATGGATGCTCTTGGGACCCAAATAATGGGCCCAGTTACTCCCGAAGATCTCTTTTACGATCCTCATGGAACTGAAATGGCAGGTATTGTTGGAGCAATATCCAATAACGGGTACGGAATTGCCGGGGTTGCAGGAGGCAATCAAAATGAGGGCTTGGCTGGTGTCTCAATTTATGACTTGAATGTCGATAATACTGTCGTTAGCGATATTGGATCTTTCGATGCTTATACGTCCTGCCTGATCTTAGCGATTTCGGATACACCAGGATTTGGATTTGGTTTGGACGTTGTAAATATTTCACTGGCTTATACACCAACAACAGTGGAATCACCGGAATTTTTAAATCAAAGGCTATGGGCCTCAGTTTTGCAATATGCCAATTCTAATTCCTGTGCAATTGTTTCCGCGCGCGGGAACTCTGGTCAGCTCAGTCCAATTTCATTACCGGCAACTGGGGTTCATCCAGAGAATTATGTTGTCTCAGTTGGTGCGAGTAATCAAGATGGCCTTCTTTGGGTTGGGGGTGATTATGGAAATGAAATGGATTTGATAGCACCTGGAGTGGAGGGTCTTTTTGCAGCGACATCTTTCACCGGAGACGATGAAGATTACATCACCGCGAATGGGAGCTCTGCCTCAGCAGCAATTGTGTCTGGAATCGTGAGTTTGCTTCTTGGAGAAATCAATCTGAACCCGGAAACTCCGAATAATTTGGCTCCAGAAGACATTGAGCATCTGTTAGAATTTAATGCTCGAGATATCATAGTAGCAAACAACCCAGATTATAATCCCGGGTACGATCTAAAAAGTGGACATGGCTTGGTTAATGCTCAAAGAACATTGGAAAAAGTGCAATTTCCTGATTACAAAGTCATTCATAGAGAAACCACTAGCCCACTGCCAAGTACATTAATTATTGATGACTTAAGCTTGGATATTGAAAACATTCCTCCGAATTACACCAACGGATCTGTACCATTAGTTGTACCAAATGGAAATTATCAAATCGATGTGTATCAACTTGATGGAACTATATATAAAGACATTGCTGCGAATGACCTCTTGCTTGATTTCTGGTTTAGGGAAAGCGGCTCACTGGTTCTCGACGTAGGATACAATATGAATCTTAATCAGATAGAGAATTATGGCCTTATTTACCCTTTTCCAAAACCATCTGCCTTAATTGACAATGGGTCAACCATTTTGGCGGTGGGTCATGTTATTCATCTAACCTATAACAACACTACCGAAGAATCTGTAGATTTGTGGATTCCTTGCGAATTGGATGATGCTAAAATTGGAGTGACACTTTACGTTGAAAGCGGAGGGTTATCACTTGAAAACCAAGAGTTCGGTGAGAACGAGGTTGTTTGTTTTCCAAACCCTGCCACAGAGAATCTCAACGTGCAATTGGAATCAGCTTTTCTAGGCGAATATGAATTACAAATATTTTCATCAATTGGGGCGCTAGTTATGAAGAAAGAGATTAATCATAACCAACAAAAAACATCATCCCAACTGGATATAGATAAATTGGAGAATGGGGTATACATCGTCAAGATCGCGAATGAACAAATTCAATACCAAGCAAGATTTTCGAAGCTATAACAAGTTTTTGGCGTTGCTAATTTGGGGGAGTGTGCTCGTTTCAGCACTTGGCTGCTCAAAATCTGTTCAAGAGGCATTGCTTCATCCTCATTCAGGTTGCGAGTTATTTGCATCACAAGACACTTTGTATATACCGATGGGGGTAGCAGGGTACAACGACGTCAAACATTACCCCTTAGGTAGGTCGCCCATTTTTGTTGGAGACAATGAAAATGAAATAGTCTTCATTGAAGACGAAACAAATTCGTTTAGTTCGAAATTAGTGCTATTCAATCGAGACGAGCAAATGAGCATGAGTATATCTGATGAAATGAATCGCTTATACTCTTTGTCTATCTCAGAAAATAATATGCTGACCTACTATGATGTTAATCAAAATCTGTGGACTTCTGCGATCGACGGATCTTCATCAACTTTAGTTAATACAGGCTCAAAATGGCCTGCTTGGAATCCTTCAGGAGATCGCCTGGGATATTACAATTCAATTGACTTCAATAACTCTACTTATTTAGTGTGTGATACCAATTATAGTGTTTTGGATTCTATGCATATCTCAATAGGTGGTGATCTTATACTTGCAGAATTTGCAGTCGTGGATTGGCATTCTGCTGAAGTTGCAATGACACCAACACTCATTGACAGCGTATCAGGTATTGGTAATGTTAACTTGTTTACTAAAGAAGTCGAAAGTTTTATTCCTTGGTCTTCTTTCTCATCTTCGGCTCATAAAGTGCTAAAATTTAAATTTGATAACAGTTCAAACTCATGTTTAATACTTTTTGCAGATTTGGGGTTGTACAGTGCCAATTTCACCACTGGATCCATAATACCGGTAAAACTAAATGATAATTGGCATAGTATTAAAAGTTTTGATTGGATCCCCGAAAACGCTCTGTGTGTTATTGAAGTGGACCACTATACGTATGTACCAGGCTCAAGTTCCTATCCGACGAGACTCATTGACAAAAGGTTTCTATTGATTTCCACCTCAGGATGTGTGCTAGACTCATATGAAATCCATTGAAGTGTATTAAATCCATGTCGATGCGGCAATAGCCTGATCGACTATTTGACTTTGTGACTATTCTATTCAAAAACTCTCTTAAAAATTCAGGAGAGAATTACTCTTCCTAGCTAGACTCCTTCTGAGCATCAATGCTTGTTTGAGTGAATTTATGACACCTATCTAGCCACGATGAAGCTTCATTCAGTCCCCTAAGGCTAACTCCAACTCTGGATTATGAACGCATGTATCGAAGTGGTTAGGGCGAATCTTCAAATCCATGTTTATATGCAAAAATCGTTGCTTCTTACCTGGCATATAGGCATTCACGTCTTTGTAGTTAAAGTGATTACAATCCCAGCATGTGCTCCACTATGCTTGAGAGACTTACGAAGTATGAAACGGAAGTGCGGAGTAATTTTTAGAAAGTGTCAACATGTAGGGACTGGAATCAATATACTTCCACTGAGTAAGCTCGCTGCTGCCGACGAAGCAGTCCCGGGAGGAATCAGGTACGGTCGGACAGGTAAGATAATTAGCGCTTTTTGTGCATCTTCTCCATCGGAATCCGTTGCCCTTTGCGTAATTTCGCGCCATATTTGAGAGGCATGATTTATCCAATTGTTGCGTACGGTGATCCTGTATTGCGAAAGAAATGTGAAGATATATCGGAAGACTACCCCGATTTGGACAAGTTGATCAGCGACATGTTCGACACCATGTACGAAGCTAGTGGTGTTGGATTGGCTGCACCCCAAATCGGCAAAGCAATTCGATTGTTTATTGTAGATGCCTCACCATTTGCCGAAGGCGAAGACGGCGATCCGAGTTGTGCCAATTTCAAACGTGTGTTCATCAACCCCATTCTATTCGATGAAGAAGGTGAAGAGTGGGGATTTGAAGAGGGTTGTCTGAGCATTCCCAATATCCGGGAAGAAGTAAAGCGAAAGCCCAAACTCAAAATTGAGTACTACGACGAAAACTGGGATTTGTATGAAGAAGAACTTGATGGTTTTCCCGCTCGCGTGGTTCAGCATGAATACGATCATATAGAAGGCATCCTGTTTACCGACAAGATCAACCCTCTACGACGAACCTTGCTGCGCGGCAAGTTGAACGATATATCTAAAGGTATCGCGGACGTAAAGTACCGCATGCGTTTCCCCAAACAAAAACGAAAATGAGAAATCTGCTCTATATTCTGATCGTTATCACTGCCGTAGCTTGTGGCCCCAAAGAGAGTCCCGAAGTACAAGCTGAAAACAACAAAAAGCAGGAACTGCTCGATCGCATAACGGAAGTTGAAGGTCGTGCGTTTGCGACCAGTGCCAAGATCGATACGCAAGTAGGCTATGAGCTCATGCGTGCATACCTCGATTACAGCAATCAGTTTCATGGCGATTCCATCTCAGCGGAATTCATGTTCAAAGCCGGTGATGTTGCTCGCAACGTAGGACGCCACAAGCAAGCCATTTCGATTTTTTCCAATTTACACGATAGCTACCCCAAGTTCAACCGACTTCCCGAAACAGCGTTTATCGTGGCTTTCATCTACGATAACGACCTCAACGACCGTGAGATGGCAAAGAAGTCGTATGAAAAGGTGATTGAACTCTATCCCGAACACAAACTGGCTCAGGACGCACAGGCCCGCATTGAAACCCTCTACATGACCGATGAGGAGTTGATTGAGATGTTCAAAGCGCGCAATCAGGAGGCTTCCTGACACCCGGATTTTGTTGCAAACAGCTACGAGATCGGGATATTCTTTAGAGATATAGCTGTGTACAGAGCACAGTGGGTCTGAATAGCCATGTGGTTTCGTATCGATTCATGTGCTAAATGGCTTCGTTTACAAATAAATCGGGCTTTGAGACCGCTAACAGGCTCAAAATTCTAATTTTGTCGCGAAAATTTTAATTGATCATCCAATGAGCAGATTCAGATCAGGAGTTCTCCACGGAGACGAAGTAACCGAGTTGTTGCGTCATGCCAACGAAAACAATTATGCACTTCCTGCAGTCAACGTCGTGGGAACCAATTCGGTCAATGCGGTTCTCGAAACAGCGCGAGATCTGAATTCTCCTGTTATCGTACAGTTCTCCAATGGCGGAGGTGTATTCTTCGCCGGCAAAGGGTTGTCCAATGATGATCAAAAGGCGGCAATTGCAGGCAGCATTTCAGGTGCATTGCACGTGCATGAAATGGCTAAGGCCTATGACGTTCCGGTTATCCTGCACACCGACCACTGCGCAAAAAAGCTCCTCCCCTGGATTGATGGGCTGTTGGATGCCGGAGAGAAATTCTACGCACAATACGGTCAGCCATTGTACAGTTCGCACATGCTCGATCTTTCTGAAGAGCCGATCGAAGAAAACATAGAGATTTCATCGCGATACTTCGAACGCATGAATAAAATCGGAATGACCATTGAAATCGAGTTAGGAGTTACCGGTGGTGAGGAAGATGGTGTAGACAACACTGGCATCGACAGCAGCAAGTTGTACACGCAACCTGAAGAGGTAGCATTCGCCTATGAAGCCCTTGGAAAAATCAGTGATCGATTTACCATTGCTGCGGCATTCGGAAATGTACATGGAGTATACAAGCCCGGCAACGTTCGTCTGGAGCCCGTTATTTTGAAGAATAGTCAGGAATATATCCAAAAGCAATTTGGCACAGGGCCAAATCCGGTAAACTTCGTATTTCATGGTGGTTCGGGTTCAGAACCGCGACACATCACTGAAGCTATCGAGTACGGTGCTATCAAAATGAACCTCGATACCGATATGCAATGGGCCTTCAACTGCGGAGTCCGTGACTATATGTCGGCGAAGAGCGCCTACTTGCAGTCACAAATTGGCAATCCGGAAGGTGATGATAAGCCCAACAAGAAATTCTACGATCCACGTGTTTGGCTGCGTGAAGGTGAAAAAGTGTTCATTGCTCGTCTCAAAGAGGCGTTCTCTGATCTGAACTGCATCAATCGCAATGCGTAAAACGCACAATCCAACGGTTCGAACGGCGCTGTTCCTGCTCACCTGGTTGATATTGGGTTCGGTGTCGGTTTTCGGACAGTTTCG
Organism: Flavobacteriales bacterium; assembly: GCA_020437755.1. GTDB lineage: Bacteria > Bacteroidota > Bacteroidia > Flavobacteriales_D > Sanyastnellaceae > JADFAK01. The sequence continues at coordinate 5,974 of JAGQVX010000033.1, read as the reverse complement.
GGTTATGTCGTACAATATTCTGAACTACCCCACCAGCGAACTGCTTGGGCGGGCCGATACGTTGAGAAATATCGTTGACCACGTCCAACCCGACTTATTTCTGATTCAGGAGCTCAAGTCGGAATGGGGTTTGGAACAATTGCTAACGGTTTCTTTCGCCAATTTCGACAATTACCTCGCCTCGGAATTTGTTCCCCAAAACAACGGGGGGTCAAATGGTCTTCAGCAAGCCATCATCTACAACTCGGAAATCTTCACCTTGCATTCGCAGGACGAGATATACACTTCCTACCGTGATGTGAATGAGTTTGTGCTGTACTTCAATGATGAAGGTGTGCTCAATGGCGACACTACGTTTCTGTATGTGTACGTGACGCACCTCAAAAGCAGTGAAGGAAACGAGAACGAGCAGCTTCGACTCGAAATGGTTGAAGCGTGGAGGGAGCACGTAGCCCTGAACGTTCCCGACAATGCCTACATGCTGCTGGGTGGCGATTTCAATCTATACACCTACCTCGAACCGGCATACCAGTTAATCCTGAATGCAGGTGGTAACCACCCCATGTACGATCCTCTGGACGCACCCGGAGTGTGGACAGATAGCGGATATCCGTTCAAACAATACCTCACCCAAAGTACCCGGCAGAACGTTATATTCAACGATGGAGCCGGAGGTGGAATTGATGATCGGTTTGACTTTGTGATGCTCTCCGAGGCATTGATGAACACCGCCAACGATATCCACTATGCGGAAGATAGTTACCATCCTCTGGGAAACAACGGAACATGCTTCAACCAAAGCATCATCGACTGCGACCAGGGGAATGAAGTACCATACGACGTGCTTCAATCGTTGTATTATATGTCCGATCACTTGCCCGTGGTCCTCGATATGGAACTCAATCTGAATATAATTCAACAGGTTCCTCATTTGGCGAATGCCACCATAAGCATGTACTACAACCCCAATCAACATGCGTTGGGACTTTCCGGAAATAAACAACCCGGAAAAGTTGAATTGTACAACGCCTCAGGAGTTTTGATTGCCTCGTTGCCTTATGATGCCTACGTTTCCGCTTTGGCACTACCCCATTTGCCGGATGGCATGTACATAGCACGGGAAACCACCGGCGGAGCATTTATTCGCTTCGTGTGCGCCGAGCGGTGAACGCTTATACACGCCACAATCCGTTGGTATAAAACTTGATAATTCGCGGCGGCTTCCGCAGTACCTTGGAGCGGAAGGTTCAAAAGAATATTTTTGCCTCCATCAAATCACACGACATGAAGAATTGGATTGCGTTACTTCCTTTTGTATTTGCTGTATCTGTTGTTTTCGGACAAGCCGACCGCTGGCAGCAGCGCGTTGAGTACCAAATGGACATTACCATGAACGTTGAAAATCATCAATACGGCGGTGTCCAAAAACTGACCTATCACAACAACTCACCCGATCGATTGGACAAGGTTTTTTATCACCTCTATTTCAATGCTTTCCAACCCGGAAGCATGATGGACGTGCGCAGTCTGACGATAGAAGATCCCGATCCACGTGTGGGTGACCGCATCTCGAAACTGTCGCCGGAAGAGCAAGGCTGGATTCAGGTGAAGAGTTTGAAAATGGACGGAAAGAAAGTGGATTTTGAGACGGTAGGTACGATTCTCGAAGTATCATTACCCCGCGCTATTGAACCCGGTTCAACGGTAGTTTTCGAAATGACCTGGGATGCGCAGGTACCCGCTCAAGTCCGCAGATCGGGATGGAACAATGCAGAAGGCGTTGAATACAGCATGACCCAATGGTACCCTAAAATGTGTGAATACGATTACGAGGGGTGGCATAGCAATCCCTATGTAGGACGCGAATTTCACGGTGTTTGGGGTTCTTTTGAAGTGAACATTACCATGCCCACTGCCTACACGATTGGTGCTACCGGAGTGCTGCAAAACCCCAACCAGGTAGGACATGGTTATGGAGATATGCCTGTGCAGCGCGGCCCGCAGAAGGAAAATACTACCTGGACTTTTAAAGCCGACAATGTGCACGATTTTGCCTGGGCAGCCGACAAAGACTATGTCCATGAATCCACCAAGTTGCGCAACGGAACCGTGTTGCACTTCATTCACCAAAACGATGAAGAATACAACGAAGCCTGGAGACAATTGCCAGAATATATGGAAAAGGCCTTTGCTTTTCTAAGCGAGCACTTTGGGCAATACCCTTACCCTCAATACACCTTTATTCAAGGAGGGGATGGAGGAATGGAATATCCTATGATGACTCTGATTACCGGAAATCGAAAAGTTTCGAGTCTGGTTGGAGTGAGCGTTCACGAGGCGGTACACTCATGGTATCAGGGTGTTTTGGGATCCAATGAGAGTCTTTACGAATGGATGGATGAAGGTTTTACCTCCTATGCCACTTCAGAATGCATGGGGCACTTGTTTACCGGACGAACTTATCCTCCCCACCACTGGGCATTTGAAGATTATTTCAACATTGTGCGTGAGGGCAAGGAAGAACCCCTGGCCACCCACGCCGATCACTACACCACCAATGCTGCGTACGGAACTGCCGCCTACAGCAAAGGCGAAGTGCTTCTCGCTCAACTGGAATACGTCATTGGACGTGAAGCTGTGGAGCAGGGTCTGCTGGATTACTTCAACACCTGGAAGTTCAAGCACCCCAACCCAACCGACTTCAAGCGCGTTATGGAAAAGGCCAGTGGCATTGAACTGGATTGGTATTTCGAATACTTCGTCAATACTACCAAGACCATAGACTATGGCATCCAACAGGTTTATGGTCAGGATGGTCACACCATGGTAACTCTTCAGCGTGTAGGTTTGATGCCTATGCCGGTGGATGTAACGATCACCATGCGCAATGGATCAACCGAAACAATCAACATTCCTATGCGCATCATGCGCGGCAATCGTCCGCTTAAATCGGGTGAAACGTTGGCAGAAGACTGGCCTTGGACCAACCCTACCTATGAGTTGATTCTGGATCGTCCGATTACCGAAATTGAACGCATAGAAATCGATGCCAATCGGGGAATGGCCGATGTGGACAGAAGCAACAACACCTTCACATTAATGGAAGGTGTAGAATTCATCTGGAAGCACTAATATATGCTGATCAACACCCTCCGGCTGCACAGCAATCCTACGATTAACTTCTTGTTGACGGCGATTATCGGAGCCGTGGCCATTGGGCTGCTTTCTCCGGTTTCAATAGATGTTTCGGCATCGTTGCCGGTAACTCTGCAGACTTATATCGTCATTTTAGTGGCCTTTCTGCTCGGATGGAAAGCCGGGACCTTGGCCACTGTATTATATGTAATTGCCGGCGCCGCTGGAATCCCCGTATTTCCAGGATATACCAGTGGTGTTGAGCGACTCACCGGGCTGTATGGCGGGTTTTACTTCGGATTCATCATGAGTGCCTTGGTTTGCGGTTACCTTGCGGAGGCATCCACTGCAAAAACCCATTTGCGGAATCTGATGATCTGGATCCTCGGGCATTTAGTGGTATTGTTGCTGGGTTTTGCCTGGCAATGGCAAATCGTTCCTCCCGAAGGCGGCTGGATGGCCGAGCTCAAACCTCTTCTGCCCGGAATGATGATCAAGGTGGCCCTGGGAATTCTCACTGTGTACGCCGTTGGGCGTCTGCTCCAAAATTCCCGGCAAAAGCAGGGGACCGATAATCAATAGAAGAAACAAAGTCACGTCGGGGTCTCTTTGTACATTTGACCTTGCAATTTTGAATAATATGAAGATAAACCAAATTCTAACCCTGGCTGCCGCTGTACTTTTGGCCTCGTGCCAGCCTCAGACTGAAGAAAAAACATCCTCAGATGAACGCAGCGACAGAAGTAAAATGATGATCGCCAATATGAAGCTAGCCAGTGATCCCCACTCGTATTCCAAGCCCAACGAGGCTCGGGTTACCCACCTGGATTGGGATGCAACCGTCGATTTCGACCAAAAGAAAATTGACGCTACAGCAACGTACGCCATTGAAAACAAGACCGGAACATCGTCGATTCTGTTCGATATCCACGGACTTCAAATCAAAGGGGTGAAAGTAGATGGTGAATTGACTGAGTTTCAAATTGGAGAATCGCGCGATTTTTTGGGAGAACCCCTTGAAATTCCTATCAAGCCTGAGAGCAAGCAAGTGAGCATCACCTATGAAACAGCTCCGGGAGCAGAAGCATTACTTTGGGTCGAGGGAGAATCGCCTTTCCTCTTCACTCAATCACAGGCCATCCTCGCCCGTACCTGGTTACCTTGCCAGGACAGTCCGGGTGTGCGTTATTCATACAATGCCCGTGTAAAGGTTCCATCGAATCTCATGGCTTTGATGAGTGCCGAGAATCCTCAGCAAAAAACTGCCGACGGAGTTTACACGTTCACCATGGAGCAGCCGATTCCATCATACCTTATGGCTCTTGCTGTGGGCGATGTTGAATTCCGCGCCATTGGCGATCGTTCAGGTGTATACGCCATCCCGGAGTTGATCGATGCCGCAGAGAACGAATTCCAGGAAATGGATGACATGCTCGTGGCTGCTGAAGGCCTCTATGGGAGTTATGTTTGGGGTCGCTATGATTTGTTGATCCTTCCGCCTGCGTTCCCTTTTGGAGGTATGGAAAATCCACGTCTCACATTCGCTACGCCAACGATTATTGCCGGCGACCGCTCATTGGTAGCTCTTGTGGCACACGAGTTGGCCCACAGCTGGTCGGGAAACCTGGTTACCAACAGTACGTGGGATGATTTTTGGCTCAATGAAGGATTTACGGTGTACTTCGAACAACGAATCATGGAAGCCGTTTACGGACGTGAACACTCGGAGATGTTGGCCAAACTTACCAAGCAGGAGCTTATTGAAGAAGAGCGCGATATCCGCGAAGTTCAGAACCTGCCCAACGATACCAAGCTGAAGCTCAATCTGATTGACCGGAATCCGGATGACGGACTCACAGCAATTCCCTACAACAAAGGTTACTTTTTCCTGCGTTTGATTGAAGAGACCGTTGGACGTGAGAAGTTTGATCAATTCCTCAAGTCGTACTTCACAGAGCATTCGTTCCAGGTTATGGATACCGACAATTTCCTCTCCTATCTCAATGAGCGACTCCTGACTGATGAAGACCGCGCAGCTATCAATATTGATGCATGGGTGTTTGGAGTTGGTATTCCTGAAAATATCCCTAATGTAGATTCGGATCGTTTGGAACACGTTGATGCGATTGTGGAAGCATACGCCAATGGCACCACAAGCGTTGCCGACATTCCTTGGGACACGTGGGAATATCAAGAGAAGTATCGCTTCATTTCGGAGCTTCCTGAGTCTGTTACTGCCGCGAATATGGCTGAACTGGACGCCGCATATCATATTTTGGATACAGGCAACAATGAGGTTCTTTTCGCATGGTTGGAGAAAAGTATCCGCAAGGATTACGCGGCAGCATATCCGCGAGCTGAGTCGTTTCTGATTTCAGTTGGTCGTCGTAAATTCCTTACGCCGCTTTACCGGGCCATGAAGGAAACCAACAAGATAGACATGGCATTGGCTATTTACGCTAAAGCTCGTCCTCACTATCACGCTGTTGCTACGGCCACGATGGATGCACTTCTCGAAGTAGAGCACTAAAAGAACGGTTTTACATATTCTTTAGCAATTCAGGCATTCGCCAAATGGTTAACCAGACCATTTGGCGAATGCCTTTTTTTATCATCAACTCATAAAACACGTAACAAAAGCAGGTTGAGACATTACTTTGCGCAGGGATTTGATGGGCATGCGCCAAATGATGGATGTAAGCTAACGATTGCTTGAGATCAATGTCTGAAGATCCGTGCCGTGCCTTACTTTAGACCCTTGCTATGAGGCTCATGCTCCTGCCGAATTTTCGTCCCTCGGGGCGGTGCCCTCAAGCCCAATATCGCCAAATTAGTGCGC